>NZ_JWLN01000037.1:0-51682 GCF_000814065.1 Pseudomonas sp. C5pp
GAGCTGGCTTGCCGGCGATGGGCCGCATAGCGGCCCCGATTACCCGATCAGGACGGCGACCGATCCCGGCGCATCTGGCTAACCAGGGTAAAGCGATCATCCGGGTGCACCGTCTCGGAAACCGCCATCAGGTCGCCGTTTTCCTCGCGGTAATGGCGAATGATCTTCAGCCCCGGTGAGCCTGCCTCGGCCTTCAGCACCCGGGCCATTTCCGCGCTCAGCAACACTGCCCGCACCTGCTGGTCGACCACCGCGATCGCCCGGCCATAGTGCTGCTCGATCAGCCCCGCAATCAGCTGGTCGGGGTGCTCGCGGGCCATCTCGATGACCTCGGCATAGTCGCGCTGCGCGTACACATCGGTCCAGCACAGCGGCGCCGCGTTGTGCACGCGGTCGACACGGATGCTCGACACGCAGAAGTAGTGCTCGCCCGGTACCAGCCCCAGCCGCGCCGCCTCGCTCAGGTCGGCGACGAAGTGGCGCACGTCCTGGATTTCCCGTTGCTGCGTTTCCGCCAGGTGCGCCAGGTCCGCCACGCTGGCCAGTGACTGCGAGTAGCCACCGCGCGGGCTGCTGGCCTCCACCCGGGTGCCTACGCGCTTGCGCCGCGATACCAGCCCTTGGTTGAGCAACTGGTTGATCGCCGCGCGCACCGTGTGTCGGCTCACATCGTACAGGTCGCACAGTTCGAACTCGGTCGGCAGCAGGCTGCCCACCGGGTAGCGGCCGCTGGCGATGCCTTCCATCAAGTCCTTTGCCACGGTGGTATAACGCGTCGGGTTCATACCTTTGGTCTGTCTCGCGAATTTGTATCAGCAGCAGGGGCGCAAAGTCGCCCGAAAATCAAGCCTGGGCAGGCAAGCTCATATGCAGCAAGGGGAACGGTCGGCCTTCGCCATCCAGCGGTGAACGGCCGGTCTGGATGAAACCATAGTGCCGGTAGAACCCCACCGCCTGCGGGTTCTGCTCGTTGACATCGACGCTCATCACGTTGTGCTTCTGGCGGCCGAAATCCAGCAGCGCGCGGCCTATGCCCTGTCCATGGCGCTCGGGGGCGACGAAGAGCATTTCCACGTGGTTGCCATTGAAACCGATGAAGCCCAGCGGGCGGTCTTCGGTGTCAACCGCGACCCAGAGCTCGACGGCCAGAAGGTAGACGTCGCGCAATTGCGGCAGCAGCGCGTCAATGTCGGACGCTTGCAGAAAGTGGTGCGTGGCGCGCACGGCGCGCAGCCAGATATCGAGCAGTTGCGGGTGGTCTGCAGCGATACTTTGGCGAATGATCATGGAGTCATGCCTGGGCGGTGTATGGCCGGGGAGGCCGGGAGGAAGAAAAAGGGTACCCGGATTGTGTGGGGCGGGGCAATGGAGGGTGGGGCAGGGCATCAGCTGATGTGTTGCCCGGGCCGGCCCTTTCGCGGGTAAAACCGCTCCCACAAGTAGGCACTGCCCTCGAGCCCGGCGCCGTACCTGTGGGAGCGGCTTTAGCCGCGAACACCGGCATAGCCGGTGCCATGTACCGCGTTGGATTCTTCGCGGCTAAAGCCGCTCCCACAGGGTACGCGTACCGCTTGCGAATTCAGTTCTCTACGCGGCAGCGCAGCCCAACGCGCAGGGCAATCTGCCTGAAAAACGGTATCTAGATGCCCGCCTCCAGGCCCAGCAAATCCTGCACCGTCTGCCTGCGGCGAATCATCCGTAGCGCTCCATCCTCGATCAGGAACTCCGGCAGCAACGGCCGGCTGTTGTAGTTCGATGACATCGACGCGCCATAGGCCCCGGCGTCGTGGATCACCAGCAGGTCACCCACCTGCGCCTGGGGCAGGTCGTGCGGGGTCAGTTCCTGGTCATCCTGGGTGAACACATCACCCGACTCGCACAGCGGCCCGGCCACCACGGTCGGCTGCCGTGGGCGGTCAACCGGCTGGCCGTCGGCGTCGAGCAGGGTCATGCGGTGGTAGGCCCCGTACATCGCCGGGCGCATCAGGTCGTTGAAACCGGCGTCGATCATGACGAAGGTGTTGCGGCCCACCTGCTTCACGGCGCGTACCTCGGCCACCAGGTAGCCTGACTCCGCCACCAGGAAGCGCCCTGGCTCGATTTCCATGCGCACGGGGTGGCCCAGCATCGCTTCGATCTCCTTGCGGGCCACGGCCCAGGTCCGGGCGTAGCGTTGCAGGTCGACCGGCTTGTCGCTGCTGCGGTACGGGGTGGAAAGCCCGCCGCCAATGGAGAACGCCTCGATGTCCACGCCCAGGCGGCCGATCAGCTCGATCATCGAGCGGGCCACTTGCTCCAGATGCTGGTAATCCACCCCCGAGCCGATGTGCATGTGCACCCCTACCAGGTGCAGGCCATGGGTTTTCACGCAGGCCAGCGCTTCGCCCAGCTCTTCGTGCCAGATGCCGTGCTTGCTGTTCTCGCCGCCGGTGTTGGTCTTGCGGCTGTGGCCATGGCCGAAGCCGGGGTTGATGCGGATCCACACGCGGTGGCCGGGCGAGCGTTCACCCAGTTGGCGCAGCATGTCGATGGAGCCGGCGTTGACTTCGATCTTCGAGGCCACCACCCGCTCCAGGGTCGGCCGGTCCAGCGCGTCGCAGGTCAGCACCACGCCGGCAGGGTCGCCATCCACGCTGGCGCCCGCGGCAAAGGCCCGCTCCATTTCGCCCAGCGACACTGCGTCCAGCACCAGGCCGTGGGCGCGCATCAGGCGCAGCACATGCAGGTTGGGGTTGGCCTTCTGGGCGAAGCGCACGGTGTCGAACACCTTCAGCTGTTCGACACGCTCGGCGATGGTGCCGGCGTCGTAGGCCCACAGCGGCGAGCCGTGCTGGCGGACAGCCTCGGCCAGCAGAGTGAAGGGTGCAGTCATGGTGGCGCTACTCATATAAGGAAGGCCACGAGAATGAGCCAAAGCAGGAATTCAGAAAAATAGCTATTTTTCTGTCAGCCATTCATATCTGATATGACCATTACCGACTTGCCAGGTGTTGCCCGTGAAACTGTCCGTCCGCCATATCGAAGTGTTCCGCGCCATCATGGCCGCTGGCAGCGTCACCGGTGCGGCGCGCCTGCTGTTCACCTCGCAGCCCACCGTCAGCCGCGAACTGGCGCGGCTGGAGCAGGTAACCGGGCTGAACCTGTTCGAGCGCGAAGGTGGCCGCCTGGTGGCGACGGCCCAGGCGCTGCTGTTGATCGAGGAGGTTGAGCGGGCCTACGTAGGGCTGGAGCGCATCGACCGCTTTGCCCAGGCCATCCGCAATTTCGAGCAGGGCCGGCTGGCCATTACCTGCCTGCCGCTGTTTTCCCAGACCTTGCTGCCCAAGGCTTGCCAGCGCTTTCACCAGCAGCACCGGGGCGTGAGCGTGAGTATCCTGGCGCAGGAGTCGCCGTTGCTGGAGGAGTCACTGGTTGCCCAGCAGCATGACCTGGGCCTGACCGAGGTAGAACAGATACCGCGTGGCGCCTACGGCGAATTGCTGTTCAGCGCCAACATGGTGTGCGTGCTGCCCGACGGGCACCCGTTGCAGGCCAGGGCCGAGCTGGAGCTGAGCGATTTCCACGAGGTCGACTTCATCAACCTGGCCAGCCTGGACACCTACCGGCAGCGCCTGGACCAGCACTTTCGCGCGGCAGGGGTGAACCGCCGCACGGTCATCGAGACCACCAGTGCTGCCTCGGTGTGCGCCATGGTCAGGCAAGGCCTGGGGGTGGCGATCATCAACCCGCTGAGCGGCCTGGAGGCGGCGCAGGGCGGGTTGCCGATCCGGCGGTTGCGGGTGTCGGTGCCGTATCAGGTGATGCTGATCAGGCCGGACCACCGGCCGGCGTCGGCGGCGGTGGAGCCGTTTTGCCAGGCGTTGCGGGTGCAGGCCCGGGAGATGCAGGCGGCACTGATCTGAAGCCTGGCGCGGCCTTTGTAGGAGCGGCCTTGTGTCGCGATGGGCCGCAAAGCGGCCCCAGAATCTCGGCGTCACGGCATACATTGCTGGGGCCGCGTTGCGGCCCATCGCGACACAAGGCCGCTCCTACAGGGATCGCGCAAGCGTTTGGATTTCTGTATGGCTCAGACTTCGCAGACGAAGGTGCCGGTCCCGGCCAGGATGTTCTCCAGGGTTTCCTTCACTTCATCCATGTCACTCAACTCGCTGGTCAGGTTGATCTCCAGCACCTCATCCCCCTTCAGCGCATCCCGGTCGCCGGCCGCCACTTCGATCAGCAGGCGCTTGGCGCTCAGGGTCACTTTCAGGCCATCCAGCGTCGACGGCTCGTCATCCAGGGTCAGGTCGACGGTGTCTTCGTCCGGGTAGCGGGTCAGCAGGAACATCTGACCCTTGTCGCTGTGGCAGCACAGGGTCGCCATGTTGTCTTCCTCGTCATCGCAAGGGGTGGCGAACAGCAGGGCAGTATTGATTTGCATGGACAAGGCTCGGATCAAAGGAAACGGAAGGGAATTCTGACAGTCTTGCCGACAGGCATAAACGTAAAGTTACCGCCCCTTGACCGAAATTGTCGCAGCGCTGCAAGCCTTGATGACCGATCAGTCGTTAAGCTTCGGCGAGCCCTGGGCGTGCCTGCGCACGTTCAACGCCTGGTTTTACCGTCCGCCTTGCCACGGGTTGGCTATCGTTGATCCGTACACGGCGCACGCAGCGACGCTTCAATTATTACAAAGCCCAAGCGGAGTACCACAGATGGCGTTCTTCACCGCAGCCAGCAAAGCCGACTTCCAGCATCAACTGCAAGCGGCCCTGGCGCAGCACATCAGCGAACAGTCCCTACCACAAGTCGCGCTGTTCGCCGAGCAGTTCTTCGGCATCATCTCTCTGGACGAACTCACCCAACGCAGGCTTTCCGACCTGGCCGGCTGCACCCTGTCAGCCTGGCGCATCATCGAGCGTTTCGACCCCGAATACCCGCAAGTACGGGTGTACAACCCCGATTACGAGCGTAATGGCTGGCAATCGACCCACAGCGTGGTCGAAGTGCTGCACCACGACCTGCCGTTCCTGGTCGACTCGGTACGCACCGAGCTCAACCGCCGCGGCTACAGCATCCACACCCTGCAGACCACAGTGCTCAGCGTGCGCCGCGGCGCCAAGGGCGAGCTGCTTGAACTGCTGCCCAAGGGCACCCAGGGCGAGGGCGTACGCCATGAGTCGCTGATGTACCTGGAGATCGATCGTTGCGCCAACGCCGCCGAGCTGACGGTACTGGCCCGCGAGATCGAGCAGGTGCTGGCCGAGGTGCGGGTGGTGGTGGCCGACTTCGAACCGATGAAGGCCAAGCTGCGCGAAGTGGTTGCGGAGGTGGAGCAGACCGCCTTTGGCCCGGCGCAGAACGAAAAGGGCGAGGTCAAGGCTTTCCTCGAGTGGCTGCTGGACAACCACTTCACCTTCCTGGGCTATGAAGAATTCACCGTCAAGGGCGACGCCGATGGCGGCCAGATGGTCTACGACGAGCAGTCGTTCCTCGGCCTGCCGCGCCGCCTGCGCGTGGGCCTGACGAGCGACGAGCTGCGCATCGAAGACTACGCCGTGGCCTACCTCAACGAACCGCTGCTGCTGTCGTTCGCCAAGGCCGCGCTGCCAAGCCGCGTACACCGCCCGGCCTACCCGGACTACGTGTCGATCCGCCAGCTGGACGCCAATGGCAAGGTGATCAAGGAGCACCGCTTCATGGGCCTGTACACCTCGTCGGTGTACGGTGAAAGCGTGCATGCCATCCCTTATATCCGGCAGAAGGTCACCGAAGTCGAGCGCCGGTCGGGCTTCGATCCCAAGGCCCACCTGGGCAAGGAACTGGCCCAGGTACTGGAAGTACTGCCGCGCGACGACCTGTTCCAGACCCCGGTCGACGAGCTGTTCAGCACCGTCATGTCGATCGTGCAGATCCAGGAACGCAACAAGATCCGCGTGTTCCTGCGCAAGGACCCATACGGCCGCTTCTGCTACTGCCTGGCCTATGTACCGCGGGAAATCTACTCCACCGAAGTGCGGCAGAAGATCCAGCAGGTGCTGATGGAGCGCTTGAAGGCCAGCGACTGCGAGTTCTGGACCTTCTTCTCCGAATCGGTGCTGGCCCGTGTGCAGCTGATTTTGCGGGTAGACCCGAAAAACCGCATCGACATCGACCCGCAGCAGCTGGAACGCGAAGTGATCCAGGCCTGCCGCTCGTGGCATGACGACTACTCGGCGCTGGTGATCGAGAACTTCGGCGAAGCCCAGGGCACCAACATCCTCGCCGACTTCCCCAAAGGTTTCCCGGCCGGCTACCGCGAGCGCTTCGCCGCGCACTCGGCGGTGGTCGACCTGCAACACGTGCTGAACCTGTCGGAAAGCAAGCCGCTGGCGATGAGCTTCTACCAGCCATTGACCCAGGTCGGGGAACGCACCCTGCACTGCAAGCTGTACCACGCCGACACGCCGCTGGCGCTTTCCGACGTGCTGCCGATCCTGGAGAACCTTGGCCTGCGCGTACTCGGCGAGTTCCCGTACCGCCTGCGCCATGCCAGTGGCCGCGGCTACTGGATCCACGACTTCGCCTTCACCTACAGCGAAGGCCTGAGCCTGGACATCCAGCAGCTCAACGACACCCTGCAGGATGCCTTCATCCACATCGTCCGCGGCGATGCCGAGAACGACGCCTTCAACCGTCTGGTGCTGACCGCCGGCCTGCCATGGCGCGACGTGGCGCTGCTGCGCGCCTACGCCCGTTACCTGAAGCAGATTCGCCTGGGCTTCGACCTGGGTTACATCGCCAGCACCCTGAACAACCACACCGACATCGCCCGCGAGCTGACCCGGTTGTTCAAGACCCGCTTCTACCTGGCGCGCAAGCTCACCCAGGAAGACCTGGATGACAAGCAACTGCGCCTGGAGCAAGCCATCCTGACCGCGCTGGACGACGTGCAGGTGCTCAACGAAGACCGCATCCTGCGTCGCTACCTGGACCTGATCAAGGCCACCCTGCGCACCAACTTCTACCAGCCGGACGCCAACGGCCACAACAAGTCGTACTTCAGCTTCAAGTTCAACCCCAAGCTGATCCCCGAACTGCCTAAGCCAGTGCCCAAGTTCGAAATCTTCGTCTACTCGCCACGGGTCGAAGGCGTGCACCTGCGCTTTGGCAACGTCGCCCGCGGCGGCCTGCGCTGGTCCGACCGCGAGGAAGACTTCCGCACCGAAGTGCTGGGCCTGGTGAAAGCCCAGCAGGTCAAGAACTCGGTCATCGTGCCGGTCGGCGCCAAGGGCGGCTTCCTGCCGCGCCGCCTGCCGCTGGGCGGCAGCCGTGACGAGATCGCCGCCGAAGGCGTGGCGTGCTACCGCATCTTCATTTCCGGCCTGCTCGACATCACCGACAACCTCAAGGACGGTGGCGTGGTGCCGCCGGCCAACGTGGTACGCCATGACGATGACGACCCGTACCTGGTGGTGGCGGCCGACAAGGGCACCGCGACCTTCTCGGACATCGCCAACGGCATCGCCATCGACTACGGCTTCTGGCTGGGCGACGCCTTCGCCTCGGGCGGCTCGGCCGGTTACGACCACAAGAAGATGGGCATTACCGCGCGCGGCGCCTGGGTGGGCGTGCAGCGCCACTTCCGCGAGCGCGGCATCAATGTGCAGGAAGACCCGATCACCGTCATTGGCGTCGGCGACATGGCCGGCGACGTGTTCGGCAACGGCCTGCTGATGTCCGACAAGCTGCAATTGGTGGCGGCGTTCAACCACCTGCACATCTTCATCGACCCGAACCCGGAGCCTGCTTCCAGCTTTGCCGAGCGCAAGCGCCTGTTCGACCTGCCGCGCTCGGCCTGGAGCGACTACGACACCAGCATCATGTCCGAAGGCGGCGGTATCTTCCCGCGCAGTGCCAAGAGCATCGCCATCAGCCCGCAGATGAAAGAGCGCTTCGCCATCGAAGCCGATCGCCTGACCCCGACCGAGCTGCTCAATGCGCTGCTCAAGGCACCGGTAGACCTGCTGTGGAACGGTGGCATCGGTACCTACGTCAAGGCCAGCACCGAGAGCCACGCCGATGTTGGCGACAAGGCCAACGACGCGCTGCGGGTCAATGGCAACGAGCTGCGCTGCAAGGTGGTGGGCGAGGGCGGCAACCTGGGCATGACCCAGCTTGGCCGGGTCGAGTTCGGCCTGCATGGCGGCGCCACCAACACCGACTTCATCGACAACGCCGGCGGCGTGGACTGCTCCGACCACGAGGTCAACATCAAGATCCTGCTCAACGAAGTGGTGCAGGGTGGCGACATGACCGAGAAGCAGCGCAACCAGCTGCTGGGCAGCATGACCGACGAAGTGGCCGGGCTGGTGCTGGGCAACAACTACAAGCAGACCCAGGCGCTGTCGCTGGCGGCCCGCCGCGCCCGCGAGCGGATTGCCGAGTACAAGCGCCTGATGGCCGACCTGGAAGCCCGTGGCAAGCTGGACCGTGCCATCGAGTTCCTGCCGTCCGAAGAGCAGTTGGCCGAGCGCCTGGCCGCCGGCCAGGGCCTGACCCGTGCCGAGCTGTCGGTGCTGATCTCGTACAGCAAGATCGACCTCAAGGAACAGCTGCTCAAGTCGCTGGTGCCGGACGATGACTACCTGACCCGCGACATGGAAACCGCTTTCCCGCCGTCGCTGGTCAGCAAGTTCGCCGAGTCCATGCGCCGCCACCGCCTGAAGCGCGAAATCGTCAGCACCCAGATCGCCAACGACCTGGTCAACAACATGGGCATCACCTTCGTCCAGCGCCTGAAGGAGTCGACAGGCATGAGCCCGGCCAACGTGGCCGGGGCCTACGTGATCGTGCGCGACATCTTCCACCTGCCGCACTGGTTCCGTCAGATCGAGGCTCTGGACTATCAGGTGCCGGCGGAAATCCAGCTAACCCTGATGGACGAGCTGATGCGCCTGGGCCGTCGTGCCACCCGCTGGTTCCTGCGCAGCCGCCGCAACGAGCAGGACGCCGGGCGCGACACCGCGCACTTCGGGCCGAAGATCGCGCAACTGGGGCTCAAGCTCGACGAGTTGCTCGAAGGCCCGACCCGCGAGCGCTGGATGGTGCGCTACCAGGGCTTCGTCGAGGCTGGTGTGCCAGAGTTGCTGGCGCGCATGGTGGCTGGCACTACCCACCTGTACACCCTGTTGCCGATCATCGAGGCGTCGGATGTTACCGGCCATGACCCGGCGCAGGTGGCCAAGGCGTTCTTCGCCGTGGGCAGCGCACTGGACCTGACCTGGTACCTGCAGGAAATCAGCAACCTGCCGGTGGAGAACAACTGGCAGGCGCTGGCCCGCGAGGCGTTCCGCGACGACATCGACCTGCAGCAGCGGGCGATCACCATCTCGGTACTGCAGATGGCCGATGCACCGGAAGACATGGACGCCCGCGTGGCGCTGTGGGCCGAGCAGCACCGGGTGATGGTGGAGCGCTGGCGCGCCATGCTGGATGACCTGCGCAATGCAACGGGTACCGATTATGCGATGTACGCGGTGGCCAACCGCGAGCTGGTCGACCTGGCCATGAGCGGGCAGGCGGCGGTGGTGCCGTCCTGAGCCATGAGCTGAAATGAAAAGCCCCGGCAGTGATGCCGGGGCTTTTTTATGATTCCAGTGCTGCTATCACAAGGCTTGAGCGTAGTGAGGCCCCTGTAGGAGCGGGTTTACCCGCGAAGAGGCCGGTACAGGCTTACTTGAACCTGCGCTCCACCCCTTTCTCCACCAGAATCTTCGCCGAAATCTCCTCCACCGAAAAATGCGTGGAATTGATGTTGGGAATGTTCTCCCGGCGGAACAGGTTTTCCACCTCGCGCACTTCGAACTCGCACTGGGCAAAGCTGGAATAGCGGCTGTTGGGCTTGCGCTCGTGGCGGATGGCGGTGAGGCGGTCGGGGTCGATGGTCAGGCCGAACAGCTTGTTGTGGTGCTTTTTCAGCACCGCCGGCAGCTGCAGGCGCTCCATGTCGTCCTCGGTCAGCGGGTAGTTGGCGGCGCGGATGCCGAACTGCATGGCCATGTACAGGCAGGTGGGGGTCTTGCCGCAGCGCGATACACCTACCAGGATCAGGTCGGCCTTGTCGTAGTAGTGGGTGCGTGCGCCATCGTCATTGTCCAGGGCGAAATTCACCGCCTCGATGCGCTCCATGTAGTTGGAATTGCCGCCAATGGAGTGCGACTTGCCGACTGAATACGACGAATGGGCAGTCAATTCCTGTTCAAGTGGGGACAAAAACGAAGAAAAGATGTCGATCATGAAGCCATTCGAGGTAGCCAGGATCTCACGGATGTCCTGATTGACGATGGTGTCGAAGATGATCGGGCGTACACCATCGCGCTCGGCCGCAGCGTTGATTTGCTGGACCATGGTCCGCGCCTTTTCCGGCGAATCGATGTAGGGACGGGTGAATTTATTGAACGGAATGCTCTCGAATTGAGCGAGCAGACTCTGGCCCAGGGTTTCGGCGGTGATGCCGGTGCCGTCGGAGATGAAGAACGCGGTTCGTTTCATTTGCGATCTGGGCCTTAAGCTGATGACGTTTCTTGGATATGATAAGTTCGGTTTGCCGAATGCGGCTGTCGGCATTCTCACTTATTTTCCAGGTACAGGCCACAAGCGTCCGGCCAAGTCAACGAAGGCAGGCGGGCGCCCTTGAGCTTTTCCAACACAGTTAGTGGAGAGATCACCTTGGTAGAGTACGTAGTTTCCCTCGATAAGCTCGGCGTCCATGATGTGGAGCATGTGGGGGGCAAGAACGCATCCCTGGGCGAGATGATCAGCAACCTCGCAGGTGCTGGTGTATCGGTGCCGGGCGGCTTTGCCACTACGGCGCAGGCGTACCGCGATTTTCTCGAACAGAGTGGTCTCAACGACCGTATCCATGCCGCGCTCGACGCACTCGATGTGGATGACATCAACGCCCTGACCAAGACCGGCGCGCAGATTCGCCAGTGGGTCATGGAAGCCGACTTCCCGGCACGTCTGGATTCGGAAATCCGTACGGCCTTCGCCGAAATGGCTGCCGGCAACGACAACATGGCCGTTGCCGTGCGTTCCTCTGCCACCGCCGAAGACCTGCCGGACGCCTCGTTCGCCGGCCAGCAGGAAACCTTCCTCAACATCCGCGGCGTCGACAACGTGATCCGCGCGGCCAAGGAAGTGTTCGCCTCGCTGTTCAACGACCGTGCCATCGCCTACCGCGTGCACCAGGGCTTCGACCACAAGCTGGTGGCCCTGTCCGCCGGTGTGCAGCGCATGGTCCGCTCCGAAACCGGCACCGCCGGCGTCATGTTCACCCTCGACACCGAGTCGGGCTTCCGCGACGTGGTGTTCATCACCGGCGCCTACGGCCTGGGCGAAACCGTGGTGCAGGGTGCGGTCAACCCTGACGAATTCTACGTGCACAAGAACACCCTGCAGGCAGGCCGCCCGGCCATCCTGCGCCGCAACCTGGGCAGCAAGGCGATCAAGATGGTCTATGGCGAAGAAGCCAAGGCCGGCCGTTCGGTCAAGACCGTCGAAGTGGACCGCGCCGAGCGCGCGCGCTTCTGCCTGACCGATGCCGAGGTCAGCGAGCTGGCCAAGCAGGCCATGATCATCGAGCAGCACTATCAGCGCCCGATGGACATCGAATGGGCCAAGGACGGTGACGACGGCAAGCTGTACATCGTCCAGGCGCGCCCCGAGACGGTGAAGAGCCGCTCCAGCGCCAACGTCATGGAACGCTACCTGCTGAAAGAGAAGGGCACCGTTCTGGTCGAAGGCCGCGCCATTGGCCAGCGCATCGGCGCCGGCAAGGTCCGCGTGATCAACGACGTATCGGAAATGGACAAGGTCCAGCCGGGCGACGTGCTGGTCTCCGATATGACCGACCCGGACTGGGAACCGGTGATGAAGCGCGCCAGCGCCATCGTCACCAACCGTGGCGGGCGTACCTGCCACGCGGCGATCATCGCCCGTGAGCTGGGCATTCCGGCCGTGGTCGGTTGCGGCAACGCCACCCAGGTGCTGAAAGACGGCCAGGGTGTGACTGTGTCCTGTGCCGAAGGCGATACCGGCTTCATCTTCGAGGGCGAGCTGGGCTTCGATGTGAAGCAGAACTCGGTCGACGCCATGCCCGACCTGCCATTCAAGATCATGATGAACGTCGGCAACCCGGACCGTGCCTTCGATTTCGCCCAGCTGCCCAACGCCGGTGTCGGCCTGGCGCGCCTGGAGTTCATCATCAACCGCATGATCGGCGTGCACCCCAAGGCGCTGCTGAACTACGCCGGCCTGCCAGCCGACCTGAAGGACAGCGTCGACAAGCGCATCGCCGGCTACAACGACCCGGTAGGCTTCTATGTCGAGAAGCTGGTCGAGGGCATCAGCACCCTGGCTGCGGCCTTCTACCCGAAAAAGGTCATTGTGCGCCTGTCGGACTTCAAGTCCAACGAGTACGCCAACCTGATCGGCGGCAAGCTGTACGAGCCGGAAGAAGAGAACCCGATGCTCGGCTTCCGTGGTGCTTCGCGTTACATCAGCGAATCGTTCCGTGACTGCTTCGAGCTCGAGTGCCGTGCGCTCAAGCGCGTGCGCAACGAGATGGGCCTGACCAACGTCGAGATCATGGTGCCGTTCGTGCGTACCCTGGGTGAAGCCAGCCAGGTTGTCGACCTGCTCGCCGAAAACGGCCTGGCCCGTGGCGACAACGGCCTGCGCGTGATCATGATGTGCGAACTGCCGTCCAACGCCATCCTCGCCGAAGAGTTCCTGGAGTACTTCGATGGCTTCTCGATCGGCTCCAACGACCTGACCCAGCTGACCCTGGGCCTGGACCGTGACTCGGGCATCATCGCCCACCTGTTCGACGAGCGTAACCCTGCGGTGAAGAAGCTGCTGGCCAACGCCATTGCCGCGTG
Organism: Pseudomonas sp. C5pp; assembly: GCF_000814065.1. Lineage (NCBI taxonomy): Bacteria > Pseudomonadati > Pseudomonadota > Gammaproteobacteria > Pseudomonadales > Pseudomonadaceae > Pseudomonas > Pseudomonas sp. C5pp. Next base: position 12,903 of record NZ_JWLN01000037.1, read on the forward strand.
CAACAAGGCTGGCAAGTACATCGGCATCTGCGGCCAGGGCCCGTCGGACCACCCGGACCTGGCCAAGTGGCTGATGGAGCAGGGTATCGACAGCGTGTCGCTGAACCCGGACTCGGTACTCGAAACCTGGTTCTACCTGGCGGAAGGCCAGGGCGCGGTCTGATGCAGTAAAACGCGGGGGTACGTCTGGCGTACCCCCGCCTGGTTTTTTCCAGGGCGAGCTCCAGCAATGGATCCCGCCCTTTTTTGTGCACCAAGCAACCTTATGCAAAGCAGCAGCACTCTATTCCCCGTGGCCCTGCTCAGTGCCGAACGCCGCGGCGACCTCAGCGAAGACGTGTACCGGATCAAGGCCGGTAACAGCCCTGACCCCAGCGTCGAGCTGGCTGTCACCCGCCTGGGGCTGGCCGATCAGGGTCAGGCCCAGGGCGTACCGGTCATTCTCCTGCACGGCAGCTTCTCCAACCGCCGCTTCTGGTATTCCCCCAAAGGGGTTGGCCTGGGCGCCTATCTCGCCCGCGCCGGCTTCGATGTGTGGATCCCGGAAATGCGCGGCCATGGCCTGTCGCCGCGCAACCATGACTGGAAGCACAACAGCGTTGCCGCCTATGCCCGCGATGACCTGCCGCTGATTGCTGCGTTCGTGCGCGAGCAGTCGGGCCAGACGCCGCACTGGGTCGGCCATTCCCTGGGCGGCACGACCCTGGCGGCAGCGCTGGGCGGTGGTTTTCTGGCTGCCGAACAGGTGGCCAGCGTGGCGCTGTTCGGTACCCAGATCAGCCGCGTGTACTGGCCGCTGAAGGTGCCACCGCTGGCCTGGGGGGCCAAGCTGCTGCTCAAGCGCTGGGGGCAGATTTCCGGGCCTCGTTTCAAACGTGGGCCGGAGGATGAGCCGATCGGCCTGGCCCTGGAAAGCATGCGCTGGCATGGCCTGTTCGGGCGCTTTGGCGATAAACAGAGCGACTGGTGGGCGGGGCTGGCCAAGGTGGATGTGCCGCTGCTGGCCGTGGCTGGTGCGGGGGACTTCCAGGACCCGGTGTGGGCCTGCCGCAAGCTGTTCGAGCAATTCGGCGGTGAGCGCAAGCAGTTTCTGCGGCTGGGGCTCGAGGAAGGCTTCGACGCTTTCGGGCATGTCGACATGCTGGTGAGCAAGGCCGCGCAGGTGCAGGTGTGGCCGCTGGTGGAGCGTTGGCTGCGGGATCCGCTGGTGCCGGTGCATGAATCCACGGTGGTGGCGGAGCCTGTGCCCGTCGGTTGAATGGGTTGCGCCTGTGCTGGCCTCTTCGCGGGTAAACCCGCTCCCACAGGAATTGCACAGGGCTCGGGTGCAGTGAAAACCCTGTGGGAGCGGGCGTGCCCGCGAAAGGGCCGGTACAGGCAAAACACAACTGACTGCTTGGTCCCGGATGACTGCAATGGGCTCTACGGTGTAGCCTTGGCCGATATCCGCTTTCGTTGTGACTGACAGGAGCTTCCCATGCAGCATTACGTTACGCCCGACCTGTGTGATGCCTACCCGGACCTGGTGCAGGTGCTGGAACCGATGTTCAGCAATTTCGGCGGCCGCGATTCGTTCGGCGGCCAGATCGTCACCATCAAGTGCTTCGAAGACAACTCGCTGGTCAAGGAGCAGGTCGAACTCGATGGCAAGGGCAAGGTCCTGGTCGTCGATGGTGGCGGCTCGCTGCGCCGCGCACTGCTCGGCGACATGCTCGCCGAGAAGGCTGCCAGGAACGGTTGGGAAGGCCTGGTGATCTACGGCTGCGTGCGTGACGTCGACGTGCTGATCCAGACCGACGTCGGCGTGCAGGCCCTGGCCAGCCACCCGATGAAGACCGACAAGCGCGGCATCGGCGACCTCAACGTGCCAGTGACCTTCGCCGGGGTGACCTTCCGCCCGGGCGAGTATGTGTATGCCGACAACAATGGCGTGCTGGTGTCGCCAAGCCCGTTGAAAATGCCCGAGTAAGGCGCCGCCCGCGCTGATGGAGCTTTGATGTTCGAGGAAGACAACGCGCAGTGGGGGCTGGTGCACGCCCTGGTGCTCGATGGCAAAGGTGGCGCGCGCTCGATTGCCCGTACCGAGCTGGACGACTTGCAGCTGCAACCCGAGCAAAGCCTGTGGCTGCACTGGGATCGCAGCCATCCGCAAACCCGCACCTGGCTGCTGCACGACAGCGGCCTGAGCGCGTTCGCCTGCGAGCTGCTGCTGGAAGAAAACACCCGGCCGCGCCTGCTGCCCATGGCCGATGAACAGTTGTTGCTGTTCCTGCGTGGGGTCAACCTCAACCCGGGTGCAGAGCCGGAAGACATGGTCTCGGTGCGTATCTTTGCCGAGGCGCAGCGGGTCATCTCGCTGCGCCTGCGGCCGTTGCGCGCCAGTGACGAGATTCTCCAGCAGCTCGAAGAGGGCAGGGGCCCGAAATCGGCGTCCGAGCTGTTGCTGCTGATGGGCGAACTGCTCACCGAAAAGGTTCAGGGTCTGGTCAGCGACCTGTCCGAACTGGCCGACATTGAGGAAGAAAAGGTTGAATCCGACGAACGGTATACCCCGGAGAACGGCAGCCTGCAGCAGATCCGCCGGCGTGCCGCCGGTCTGCGGCGTTTTCTTGCCCCGCAGCGGGAAATCTACGCCCAGTTGTCGCGCAGCAAATGGAGCTGGTTCGCCGATGCCGATGCCGATTACTGGAACGAGCTGAACAACAGCCTCATCCGCTATCTCGAAGAGCTGGAACTGACCCGCGAACGTGCCGCGCTGGTGCTGGAAAGCCAGGATCGCCGGCGTAGCGAGCGCATGAACCGCACCATGTACCGCTTCGGCATCATCACCTGCATCTTCCTGCCCATGAGCTTCATCACCGGGCTGCTGGGCATCAATGTCGGCGGCATCCCCGGGGCGGAAAACCCCTATGGTTTCCTGTTCGCCTGCATCGTCGTACTGGGGCTTGCGGTGGGGCAGTGGTGGCTGTTTCGGCGGTTGCGGTGGGTATAGATGTCGATTGACCTGCTCTGGCCTCTTCGCGGGCACGCCCGCTCCCACAGGGACACCACAGCCTTCAGGTTCTGTGGGATCCCGGTGGGAGCGGGCGTGCCCGCGAAGAAGCCGACGCGCATTCATTTTGAAACACTCGTCCCAATGCGATGTGTGACCCATCGACCGGCCATCTCGTCTCTGACTGACACTGCGCGAGGTGCCCATGCACGATCCGTTTGAAGAATCCCTGCGCGACCTGCTCAAGGCGTCCCCCTCCGGCAATGACCGGGACGACCGGGACGACGCCGCTTGCCTGGGTCGCGTACTGAAAACCGCCAACCGCCAGGTTGGCGCGGGCGATCTGTTCAGCCTGCTTGGCCGCTGGAGCCAGGCGCTGCTGATCGCCGTGAACAATGGCGCGGCGCATGTTGCGCCGGTGCGTCGACACTCTTCCCGCAACGCTGCCAACGGCAGCAAAGCAGATAAGGCCGATTGAATATGGAACTCGATCTCTGGACCCAGAGCCTGGTCACCGCCATGACTGCCCTTTGGACCAAGGTAGCGAACTTCATCCCCAACCTGTTCGGCGCGCTGGTCGTGGTGCTGCTCGGTTTCGTGGTGGCCAAGCTGCTCGACACGCTGCTGTCCAAACTGCTGGCCAAGTTCGGCCTGGACCGCCTGATGGCCGGCACCGGCCTGACCAAGATGCTCGGCCGGGTCGGCATCCAGGTGCCTATCTCCACCTTGATCGGCAAGATCGTCTACTGGTTCGTGCTGCTCATCTTCCTGGTCTCGGCCGCCGAGTCGCTGGGCCTGGAGCGGGTTTCGGCAACCCTCGACATGCTTGCCCTTTACCTGCCGAAGGTGTTCGGCGCAGCCCTGGTGCTGCTGGCCGGCGTGCTGCTGGCCCAGGTGGCCAACGGCCTGGTACGCGGCGCTGCCGAAGGCATCGGCCTGGAGTACTCGGCAGGCCTGGGGCGTATCACCCAGGGCCTGGTGATCATCATCAGCATCTCGGTGGCCATCAGCCAGCTGGAGGTGAAAACCGACCTGCTGAACCATGTGATCGTGATCGGGCTGATTACCGTTGGTCTGGCCGTTGCGCTGGCAATGGGCCTCGGTAGCCGCGAAATCGCCGGGCAGATCCTGGCCGGCATCTACGTGCGCGAACTGTATCAGGTGGGCCAGCAGGTGCGAATTGGAGAGGTCGAAGGGCACATCGAGGAAATTGGCACGGTCAAGACGACGCTGCTGACCGATGATGGCGAACTGGTGTCGCTGTCCAATCGCGAGTTGCTTGAGCAGCGAGTCAATAGCCGCTAACCGCACAAAGCTGTTAATGTATGCCGCCGCGAAAATCGACCCACGGGGTCGCGCGGCGACATTGACCTGACTGTCGGCCAGATCCGTTTTGAATAAAGTTCATTCGCCGCCCATGCGTTATGACCCCCGCGAGCTCACCGACGAAGAGTTGGTGGCGCGTTCGCATGAGGAGCTGTACCACGTTACCCGCGCCTATGAAGAGCTCATGCGGCGCTACCAACGGACCCTGTTCAACGTCTGTGCGCGTTATCTGGGGAACGACCGTGACGCGGACGATGTCTGTCAGGAAGTCATGTTGAAAGTGCTGTACGGGCTGAAGAACTTCGAGGGTAAGTCCAAGTTCAAGACCTGGCTCTACAGCATCACCTACAACGAATGCATTACCCAGTACCGCAAGGAGCGCCGTAAACGTCGGTTGATGGATGCCTTGAGTCTGGACCCTGTCGAAGAGGCGTCCGAAGACAAGGCTCCGAAGCCGGAAGAAAAAGGCGGGCTGGACAAGTGGCTGGTGCATGTGAACCCGATTGACCGGGAAATCCTGGTGCTGCGTTTTGTCGCAGAGCTGGAGTTTCAGGAAATTGCCGACATCATGCACATGGGCCTGAGCGCGACAAAAATGCGCTACAAGCGCGCGCTAGACAAGCTTCGGGAGAAATTTGCCGGCCTCGATGAAACTTAGTGGCGTGCAAATATCTCTAACGAACCGGCGAGTTCTGCTAGACTTGCCGTCGAGTTGTCCCCCTTGTTTGTGGTGGGACTGCTTAACTATCACCAGATGGGGATTTAACGGATGAAATTGAAAAACACCTTGGGCTTGGCCATTGGCTCGCTCGTCGCTGCTACTTCGTTCGGCGTTCTGGCTCAAGGCCAAGGCGCTGTGGAAATCGAAGGCAACGTTACCAAGCAGTACTACGACAGCGAACGTAACTTCAAGAACGACGGCACCAATCCTGGTGTTCGCCTGGGCTACTTCCTGACCGACGACGTTTCCCTGGACCTCGGCTACAACGAGACCCACAACGCTCGTGGTGAAGTCTTCAACAAAGACATCAAAGGTTCCAAGGCCAAGCTCGACGCTACCTACCACTTCGGTACCGTTGGCGACGCTCTGCGTCCGTACGTTTCCGCCGGTTTCGCTCACGAGAGCCTGGGCCAGGCCACTCGTAGCGGCCGCGACCACTCCACCTTCGCCAACGTTGGCGCTGGCGCCAAGTGGTACATCACCGACATGTTCTTCGCCCGTGCTGGTGTAGAAGCCATGTACAACATCGACAACGGCAACACCGAGTGGGGCCCGACCGTTGGTGTTGGTCTGAACTTCGGCGGTAGCCCGAAGCAAGCTGAAGTCGCTCCGGCCCCAGTTGCCGAAGTGTGCTCCGACTCCGACAACGACGGCGTTTGCGACAACGTCGACAAGTGCCCTGACACCCCGGCCAACGTTACCGTTGACGCTGATGGCTGCCCGGCTGTTGCCGAAGTCGTTCGCGTTGAGCTGGACGTCAAGTTCGACTTCGACAAGTCGGTCGTCAAGCCAAACAGCTACGGCGACATCAAGAACCTGGCTGACTTCATGAAGCAGTACCCACAGACCACCACCACCGTGGAAGGTCACACTGACTCCGTCGGCCCAGACGCTTACAACCAGAAGCTGTCCGAGCGTCGTGCCAACGCTGTCAAGCAGGTCCTGACCCAGCAGTACGGCGTAGAATCCAGCCGTGTTGATTCGGTTGGCTACGGCGAAACCCGTCCGGTTGCCGACAACGCCACCGAAGAAGGCCGCGCTGTCAACCGTCGCGTTGAAGCTCAGGTAGAAGCCCAGGCCAAGTAATTGGTTTGAAGCTTCATGAAAAACCCGGCCTCGGCCGGGTTTTTCTTTGCCTGGGATTTGTGTGGTGTGTGCCGGCCCTTTCGCGGGTAAACCCGCTCCCACAGGTTCGCCGCACCCTTCAGCTCATGCACAATCCCTGTGGGAGCGGGTTTACCCGCGAAAGGGCCGGCGCAGGCAGCGCATCATCCAGCAATTGCCACCAATTCCTGAACCACCTGTTCCCCAACCACCTCTCCAATCACCAAAATCGCCGGGCTACGCAAGCCAAACCCCCGCGCATCCTCGACCATTCCCCGCACATCGCTCCTGCATTCCCGCTGCTGCGGCAACGAGGCATTCTCGATCATCGCCACCGGCGTCGCCGGTGCCATGCCCCCGTCCAGTAACCCTTGGCGCACCTGCTCCAGCCTGGCCACGCCCATGTACACCACCAGCGTCGTCCCGCCCTGGGCCAAGGCCGCCCAGTTCAGTTCGCTGTCGTCCTGGGTATGGGCCGTGACCAGCGTCACGCCCCGGCTCACACCCCGTGAGGTCAGGGAAATTCCGCATTGCGTGGCGCCAGCCAGGCCGGCTGTGATCCCATTGACCACTTCCACCTCGATGCCATGTCCCTGCAACCACAGCGCCTCTTCACCGCCGCGGCCGAAGATGCACGGGTCGCCGCCCTTGAGCCGGACCACGCAGCGCCCTTGCCGCGCATGGCGCAGCATCAGGCGCTGGATGAACGCCTGCGGCGTGGAGCGGCAGCCGCCGCGCTTGCCCACGGCAATCACACGGGCCTGTGGGCAGTGCTCCAGCACCGCCGGGTTGACCAGGTCGTCGATCATCACCACAGCGGCTTGCCGCAAGGCGCGTACAGCCTTGAGGGTGAGCAGCTCCGGATCACCAGGACCAGCACCAACCAGCCAGACTTTCGCATTCATCAGGGTTTCCTCATCGGCAAGGTGCGTTCAGCCCTTGAGCAGGGTGAGCAGCAAAATCAGGTTGAACAGCAAGGACAGCAGGGCCAGGGTGCGCCAGACCTTCAACGGTTCGCGCTCCAGCAACGGCCGTGGCCGGGTGGGCAGCTCCTGGCGGTCGCCACGTTCGAGCAGCAGTAGCCAGTGTTCGGCGGTTTCGAAGCGCTGCGCCGGGTCGGCTGCCAGCGCCTGCTGCAGGTTGTGCTGCAGCCATTCCGGCAGGTCAGGGCGGTAGCGCGCGGCGTTGACCGGCTGGCCGAAGCGTGGGCGCTGGAAGGCCTCCACCTCGCCGTAGGGGTAATGCCCGGTCAGCAGGTGATACAACGTCACACCCACGGCATACAGGTCCTGGCGTGGGCTGGGCGGTTGGCCGTCGAACGCTTCCGGGGCAATGTATGACGGTGTGCCCGGCAACTCGTGCAGCGGGTCTTCGGACAAGCCCGGGCAGTAGGCCAGGCCGAAGTCCAGCAGGCGCAGCTGCCCATCGCTGCCCAGGTGCAGGTTCTCTGGCTTGATGTCGCGGTGCAGCAGGTTGCGCCGGTGCAATACGCCGACCGCCTGCAGCAGTTGCCGGGCCAGCTCCAGCCACTGCGGCATGGGCAGCGGGCCATGCTCGGCCAGCAGCGCCGCCAGGCTCTGGCCGGGGTATTCGCGCATCACGTAGTACAGGTGCTGGCGCTGGCTGGCGGTGTGCAGCTCGGGAAAGTGCCGGCCAGCGACCCGGCGCAGGAACCATTCCTCCAGCAACAGCCCTTGCGCCGCGCCGGGCTCCTGCTCGCGCGCGGGTGGCAGTGTCTTCAGCAGCCAGGCTCGGCCCTGACTATCGCGCACCCGGTACAGCAGCGACTGGCGGCTTTGCGAAAGCAGCTTTTCGGCTTGCCAGCCATCGATTACCTGGCCTTCACGCAATGGGCCGGGCACCGGCCATTGCTGCAGTTGCGCCAGGGTGTCGCCCAGGTTGGCAGTGCCCAATTGCTCGACCTGCACCAGCAAGGCACTGGCGTTGTCCTGGCTACCGTTCAGGTGCGCGCTGGCGACCAGGGTATCGACGGCCAGTTGCAGGTCGGGTTGCTCGCGCAGCACCGCCTGGATGTGCTGGTCGCCCAGGCTGGCCCATACGCCATCGCTCAACAACAGGAAACTCTCGCCCGGCTGCAGCTCACCTTCCAGATAATCCACCAGCAGGTGCTGGTCCAGGCCCAGCGCGCGCTTCAGCACATGCTGCATGCCGGGCTGGTCCCATACATGGTCTTCGCTCAGGCATTGCAGGCGCCCGGCGTGCCAGCGGTACACGCGACAGTCACCCACGTGGGCCAGGGTAAAGCGTCGGCCGCGCAGCACCAGCGCGCTGAGGGTGGTCAGCAGTGGCTGGCCACTGCCTTGGGCGCGCAGCCAGCGGTTTTGCGCCAGCAGCAGGCGGTCCAGTGCCTGGGCCACGCTCCAGGTCGCGGGGGTGGCGTAATAGTCCAGGGCCAGCGCCTGCAGGCTGGCACGGGCTGCCAGGCCGCCATCGGCACATTGGCTGACGCCGTCGGCGAGGGCGAACAGGTAGCCTTTGCTGGCGGCCAGCTCCGGCGCCGGGGTAACCAGGCGCAGGGCGTCCTGGTTTTCCTCGCGCGGCCCGGTGGCGCTGGCCTGGGCAAAGTTCAGTTGCAGGCTCATGGCTGTGCCTCAGACCCGTGCCGCGGTAACCGCAGCCGAGCCCCAGGTGGTGCGCCAGCGCTGTTTCACGCCGTGCAGGCCGAACCAGGCCAGCAAGCCCAGGCTGGCGAACAGCCACAGCCCCAGCTGGTAGTCACCGGTGTGCTGCTTGATGGTGCCAAGCCCGGCGGCCAGCAGGAAGCCCCCGATGCCGCCGGCCATGCCGATCAGCCCGGTCATCACGCCGATCTCCTGGCGGAAGCGTTGCGGTACCAGTTGGAACACCGCGCCATTGCCGGCTCCCAGGCCGAGCATGGCGCTGACGAACAGGGCCAGTGCGGCGGCGGCGCTAGGCAGGTTGAAGCCGACTGCGGCGATGCAGATGGCCGCCACGCTATACATGCCCAGCAGGGTGCGGATGCCGCCGAAGCGGTCAGCCAAGGCGCCGCCAAGTGGGCGCATCAGGCTGCCGGCGAACACGCAGGCAGCGGTGTAGTAGCCAGCGGTGACCGGGCTCAGGCCATACTGGTCACTGAAATAGCCGGGCAGGGCGCTGGCCAGGCCGATGAAGCCGCCGAAGGTGACGCTGTAGAAGAACATGAACCACCAGCTGTCACGGTCGCCCAGGGCCTTGAGGTAGTCGGCCATGGCTTTTGGCTTGGGCCGCTGCGGAGCATTGCGTGCCAGCAGGGCGAACACCAACAGGGTCAGCGACAGCGGGACCAGTGCGAAGCCGAACACATTGTTCCAGCCAAAGCCCGCAGCCAGCGCGGGGGCCAGCAGGGCGGCGAACACTGTGCCGGAGTTGCCGGCACCTGCAATGCCCATGGCTTTGCCTTGGTGCTGTGGCGGGTACCATTGCGAGGCCAGCGGCAGCGACACAGCGAACGAAGCGCCGGCAAAGCCGAGGAACACGCCCAGCAGCAGCGCTTGTTCATAGCTGTGCACGCCCAGGTGCCAGGCAGCGGCGAGGGCGACGATGACCACCACTTGGCCGATCAGCCCCGCGGTCTTGGGTGACAGGCGGTCAACCAGCACGCCCATGGCGAAGCGCAGGATCGCCCCGGCCAGGATCGGCGTGGCCACCATCAGGCCCCGTTGTTGTGCACTCAGCTGCAGATCGGCGGCAATCTGCACCGCCAATGGGCCAAGCAGGTACCAGACCATGAAGCTGAGGTCGAAGTACAGGAACGCGGCGAACAGCGTGGGCACATGCCCGGATTTCCAGAAGCTGGTACTCATCGAACACCTCACTCGGCAATGCAACGGAACGAAAAAGACGCCGCTACCCGCTCCACGTGCGTGGAGGGGAGAGCGACGTCTTTGTCGGGGATTAAGTGGGGCAACCGCCGTTGGCTACCGGTGATATTTGTTGAGCAAGAGATGGGCCAACTCTGAGAAGTTGCAGTCCCCTTGTAGGAGCGGCCTTGTGTCGCGATGGGCTGCGCAGCAGCCCCAGGATCTCAGCTTCGCGGCAGAGATTACCGGGGCTGCTGCGCAGCCCATCGCGACACAAGGCCGCTCCTACAGGGGACCGCGTGAAGCAGGTTGCTAGCCCAGCATCTCGTGCATGGCAATGATCTGCTCGGCCACCTGGATCAGCTTCTGCTGCCGGCTCATGGCCTGGCGGCGCATCAGGGTGTAGGCCTGTTCTTCGTTACAGTCCTTCATCTTCATCAGCAAACCCTTGGCCTGCTCGATGCGCTTGCGTTCAGCCAGTTGCTGGTCCCGTGCGAGCAGCTGCGCCTTCAGCGCCTGGTCACTTTCGAAGCGGGCCATGGCCACATCCAGGATCGGTTGCAGCCGCGCGGCATGGATGCCTTCGACGATGTAGGCGCTGACCCCTGCCTGGATCGCCTGGCGCATCACCCCGGGATCATGCTCGTCGGTGAACAGCACGATTGGCCGTGGCTGGTCACGGCTGACCAGGACCACCTGTTCCATCACATCGCGGTCCGGTGAGTCGGTATCGATAAGCACCACGTCCGGGCGCACCGTTTCGACGCAGGCGGGCAGGTCGATGGTCAGGCCTGGGGCTTCGATGACCTCGAAGCCGGCCTCGCTCAAGGCCGCCTTGAGGCGGCCGAGTTTGCTCTGGGTGTCGTCGATCAGCAGGATGCGCAACATGAATGGCCCCCCTCACGCGCCGACACGGGCATCGGGCAGGTCGCCCAGGGCATGCAGGCTGAAGCTGCGGGCATAGCCGTAGGGGTCGCTGCCGTCCCAGCGGCTGCCATCGATCAGCAGGCTGCTGCGCATCGGCTGCTCGGGGCAGGCCACGCCTAGGCTTTGGGCCGCCTCGCCATACAGTGCCAGCTGCTGGACCTGGCGGGCCACGCCGAGGTAGTCGGGGTCATCGCGCAGCAAGCCCCAGCGGCGGAACTGGGTCATGAACCACATGCCGTCGGACAGGTACGGCAGGTTGGCCCGGCCGTGATCGTGCAGGCGCAGGGCGTGCGGGTCTTGCCAGTGGTTACCCAGGCCATCGTGGTAGCTGCCGAGCAGTCGCGGCTCGATACTTGCCAGCGGAGTGTCCAGGTAGGCGCTGCTGCTGAGCAGTTGCGCAGTGCTGCGGCGGTTTTCCGGGCTTTGCTCGATGAAGCGGCTGGCGGCGAGTACCGCCTTGATCAGCGCGCGGGCGCTGTTGGGGTATTGCTCGGCAAAGGCGCGGGCGCAGGCCAGGACCTTTTCCGGGTGGTCCGGCCAGATCGACTGGCTGGTGGCCAGGGTGAAGCCCTGGCCCGTGGCCACTGCATCGGCAGCCCAGGGTTCGCCCACGCAGAAACCGTCGATGCGCCCGGCCTGGATATGCGCAGCCATTTGCGCCGGTGGTACCACCACGCTGTCGACGTCGCGCAATGGGTGGATGCCCTGGCTGGCCAGCCAGTAATACAGCCACATGGCGTGGGTGCCGGTGGGGAAGGTTTGGGCGAAGGTGAGGCGTGCGCCATGCTGGTGCACCAGGCGCGCCAGTGCTTCAGGGTTGGTCACGCCTTTGCGCTGCAGGGCCGGGGACAGGTTTATGGCCTGGGCGTTCTGGTTCAGCCCCATGAGCACGGCCATGGCGCTGGCCGGTACACCGCCGATGCCCAGGTGCACGGCGTACACCAGGCCATACAGGCAGTGCGCCGCATCCAGTTCGCCGCTGACCAGCTTGTCGCGCAGCCCGGCCCAGGAGCCTTGGCGCTTGAGGTTGAGGGTAAGGCCGTGCTGCTGGGCGAAGCCCTGGGTGGCGGCGACTACCACCGAGGCGCAGTCGGTCAGGGCCATGTAGCCGATGTTCAGGCTGGGCTTTTCCGGCGCGTCGCTGCCGTTGACCCAGGCCAGGGGCGTTGCTCGGGGTGCAGTGTTCACAAGGGTCCTCGCCCGTACTGATAAGGCTGTGGGCTTTTCCGGTGCAACCGATGTGCCATCTGACAGCAGCCCCACGATTTGCTGTCATGCCGGCCCCACGCTGGCTATAATCGCCCCCTCATTCACCCCGAGCCTTGCCCGCCCATGTATACCCTGGCCCGCCAGCTGCTGTTCAAGCTTTCCCCGGAAACCTCCCATGACCTGTCCCTGGACCTGATCGGTGCCGGTGGCCGTCTCGGCCTCAACGGCATGCTGTGCAAGCAGCCGGCGGCTTTGCCGGTTACGGTCATGGGCTTGAACTTCGCCAACCCGGTGGGCCTGGCGGCCGGCCTGGACAAGAACGGTGCGGCCATCGACGGTTTCGCCCAGCTGGGCTTCGGCTTCGTCGAAATCGGCACCGTCACCCCGCGCCCGCAGCCGGGCAACCCCAAGCCACGGCTGTTCCGCCTGCCAGAGGCAACGGCCATCATCAACCGCATGGGCTTCAACAACCTGGGCGTTGATCACCTGCTCGGCCGGGTACGGGCTGCGCGTTACAACGGTGTGCTGGGCATCAACATCGGCAAGAATTTCGACACCCCGGTGGAGCGTGCCGTCGATGACTACCTGATCTGCCTGGACAAGGTGTACACCGAGGCCAGTTACATCACGGTCAACGTCAGTTCGCCCAACACCCCGGGCCTGCGCAGCCTGCAGTTCGGCGATTCGCTCAAGCAGCTGCTCGATGCCCTGGCCGTGCGCCGCGAGCAACTGGCCGGCACGCATGGCAAGCGCGTACCTCTGGCAATCAAGATTGCCCCGGACATGAGCGACGACGAAACCGCCCTGGTGGCCGCCGCGCTGATGGAGTCGGGCATGGATGCGGTGATCGCCACCAACACCACGCTGGGGCGTGAGGGTGTCGAAGGCCTGCCGTACGGTGGCGAGGCGGGTGGCCTGTCGGGTGCGCCGGTGCTGGAAAAGAGCACCCATATCGTCAAGGTGCTGGCGGGCGAGCTGGGCGGCAAGCTGCCGATCATTGCCGCTGGCGGCATTACCGAAGGCCGCCATGCCGCCGAGAAGATCGCTGCCGGGGCGAGCCTGGTGCAGATCTACTCTGGCTTTATCTATAAAGGGCCGGCGCTGATTCGCGAGGCGGTGGACGCTATCGCTGCAATGTCCAGGTAACCTGACAGGCCAATTCGCGGGTAAACCCGCTCCTACAGGAATTGCACAGCGCTTGAAGGCAGCAGGGCATCTGTGGGAGCGGGTTTACCCGCGAAAGGGCCGGTGCATTTGATAACATTTGCCAAGTAGCATAAAAAAGGGCCCCATCAAGGGGCCCCTGGGCCTTCGCCCGCCGCCCGGATAGGGCGTGCATGGTGAATCGAATTCAGTGTCCTCGTTCAGCCAACGGCGTGATTTTCGTTGAGTCTATGGATGCCAGCGGTGCCAGTCATTCCGTCCCAGTTATCACCGCGACCTTCACGCCAGCCGTTGATCCAGGCTTGGCGAACAGAAGGAAGATTGAAGGGGCAAAGTTCGCGGGATTTGCCGGTGACCCCGTATTGGTAGCCACGTGAATATGCTCTTTCCAACGGATCACGCTTAAGTCTTCTCATAGGGTGTTGCCCTCACTTGTTGACTGTAATGTCCCGTCGGCCTCTCCGAGGCCGGGCAGAGTCTTTCTGCCGGTGTGCGCTCGCTGCCGGCGTGGCGAGCTGAAAGTGCCACCTCGTTGCGAAGCGGCCTGAGACCAGTTCTATCGAATGCGAGTCACGGTGTGAATGATCGATTTGTCATAAGCACGTAACCTTTCCAAGGGTGAGGGGATAAGTAAATAAATGCGACTCAACCTTGTTTAGCGTTGAGCCCGCTATGATCAGGGTTTGCCGATCATTGACGTCATTTCGCCAGCGTTGCTTGCGGATGACAGAAATAATTTGAAATGCGACGAAGGGTCACATCGGCCCTGGTATCGCAAGAATTTTTCGTACTGCCTGATGATCTAAGCTGTCTTTGCCACTGGGCCAAGCACAGATCGGTCAGGCGGCCCGGCCTTTCATTGCACGTTCGCGTGCCGGGAAGGGCCACCCGCACGTCTGCTGGAAAGGTGTGCGGGCAAACATCGCGGGGCGATGCGTCGCCCCGTCAGTCAAATAGCCCAAGGCGCTGGATTACTCATGTCGGACCGTTTCGAACTTTATCTCACCTGCCCCAAAGGCCTGGAAGGCCTGCTTGCCGAAGAGGCGCGGGGCCTCGGCCTGGATGACGTGCGCGAGCACACTTCGGCCATTCGCGGCGCCGCCGACATGGAAACCGCCTACCGCCTGTGCCTTTGGTCACGCCTGGCCAACCGGGTGCTGCTGGTACTCAAGCGCTTCTCCATGAAGAACGCCGACGACCTCTACGACGGCGTGCACGCGGTCGACTGGGCCGATCACCTGGCAGCCGACGGCACCCTGGCAGTTGAGTTCAGCGGCCATGGCTCGGGCATCGACAACACCCACTTCGGTGCGTTGAAGGTCAAGGACGCGATCGTCGACAAGCTGCGCAACCGTGAAGGCCTGCGCCCGTCGGTAGAAAAGATCGACCCTGATGTGCGCGTACACCTGCGCCTGGACCGTGGCGAAGCCATTCTCTCGCTCGACCTTTCCGGGCACAGCCTGCACCAGCGTGGCTACCGCCTGCAGCAAGGCGCCGCGCCGCTGAAGGAAAACCTGGCGGCAGCGGTACTCATCCGCGCCGGCTGGCCGCGCATTGCTGCCGAAGGTGGCGCGCTGGCCGACCCGATGTGCGGTGTGGGTACCTTCCTGGTCGAAGCGGCGATGATCGCCGCCGATATCGCGCCCAACCTCAAGCGTGAGCGCTGGGGCTTCAGTGCCTGGCTCGGCCACGTACCGGCATTGTGGCGCAAGGTGCATGACGAGGCGCAGGCGCGGGCACAGGCCGGCCTGGCCAAGCCACCACTGTGGATCCGTGGCTACGAGGCCGACCCTCGGTTGATCCAGCCAGGCCGCAACAACGTCGAGCGTGCCGGCCTGGGCGACTGGGTGAAGATCTACCAGGGCGAAGTCAGCACCTTCGAGCCGCGCCCGGACCAGAACCAGAAAGGCCTGGTCATCAGCAACCCGCCTTATGGCGAGCGCCTGGGTGACGAAGCCAGCCTGCTGTACCTCTACCAGAACCTCGGCGAGCGCCTGCGCCAGGCCTGCATGGGCTGGGAGGCGGCGGTATTCACTGGCGCGCCGCAGCTGGGCAAGCGCATGGGCATTCGCAGCCACAAGCAGTACGCGTTCTGGAACGGCGCCTTGCCGTGCAAGCTGCTGCTGTTCAAGGTGCAGCCCGACCAGTTCGTTACCGGCGAGCGCCGCGAAGCGCAGCCTGAAGGCGCGGAAACCCGCCAGCAGGCAGCACCGGCCAGCGAGCCGGCGCGCCTGTCGGAAGGGGCGCAGATGTTCGCCAACCGCCTGCAGAAAAACCTCAAGCAACTGGGCAAGTGGGCCCGCCGCGAGCAGGTCGATTGCTACCGCCTGTACGATGCCGATATGCCCGAATATGCCCTGGCGGTCGACCTGTATCAGGATTGGGTGCACGTGCAGGAATACGCCGCGCCACGTTCGGTCGACCCGGACAAGGCCCAGGCACGCCTGCTCGACGCGCTGGCAGCCATCCCGCAGGCCCTGGGCATTTCGCCGCAGCGTGTGGTGCTCAAGCGTCGCGAGCGGCAGAGCGGCACGCGCCAGTACGAGCGCCAGGCGACCGAAGGCCGCTTCCAGGAAGTGAACGAAGGCGGCGTAAAGCTGCTGGTCAACCTCACCGACTACCTCGACACGGGCCTGTTCCTGGACCATCGCCCGATGCGCATGCGCATCCAGCGCGAAGCAGCCGGCAAGCGCTTCCTCAACCTGTTCTGCTACACCGCCACGGCCACCGTGCATGCGGCCAAGGGCGGCGCGCGCAGCACCACCAGCGTCGACCTGTCGAAAACCTACCTGGACTGGGCGCGACGCAACCTGGCGCTCAATGGCTTCTCCGAGCGCAACCGCCTGGAGCAAGGCGATGTGATGGCCTGGCTGGAAGGCAACCGCGACAGCTATGACCTGATCTTCATCGACCCGCCGACCTTCTCCAACTCCAAGCGCATGGAAGGCGTGTTCGATGTGCAGCGTGACCACGTGCAACTGCTGGACCTGGCCATGGCCCGCCTGGCGCCGGGTGGCGTGCTGTATTTCTCCAACAACTTCCGCAAGTTCCAGTTGGACGAGCACCTTATGGCGCGTTATGCGGTCGAGGAGATCACGGCCCAGACCCTGGACCCGGACTTCGCGCGCAATAACCGTATCCATCGCGCCTGGCGTCTGCAGCTTCGTTGAGGCGACGAGGTACATTGCGCGGCTAATGGCCAATGGCTATAACTGAGGGCAGGGCAAGATAATCCGCAGGACGCTGACGTGACGAGATGGGTGTATGTCAAAGGGTGGCGTGCGTGCGCGGTTGCTTGGCCTGTGCACAGAGGCAATGTCCGCCTGGGCGGTGGCCCTGGTCGCCCTGGTCGTGGGTGGCCTGTTGACGGCCGTCCTGGCGTTAGCCACGCAAACCTTCTACAAGCAGCAACTGCGCCAGCGCTTCGAGCTGCTGGCCAGCGAGCGTTTCAGCCGGATCGCCGAGCGGTTTGACGAACAGCAGCAGCGCCTGGACGGGCTGCGGCGGTTTTTCAGCTTTTCCAACGAAATCACCCCACACGAGTTCGACGGCTACGCCCGGCCATTGCTGCAGCGGACCCTGGCCTACGCCTGGGCGCCGCGTGTCGAGGCCGCGCAACGCGCCGAGTTCGAGCGCCAGGCCAGTGTGCATTTCGGCCCGGGCTATGTGATCCGCGACCAGGATGAACAAGGCCAGTGGCACCCATCCCCCCAGCGCGACCATTACTTCCCGGTACTCTATACCCAGTCGGGTGAATTGCCCGGGCTGCCCCATGGTCTGGACCTCGCCGGCCAGGAAGTGCCCTTGGCGGCACTGGCGCGGGCGCTGGGGCCCGGCAGCATGGCGGTGTCCGAGCCACTGCCCATGTTCGATACCAGCTCGGATGCGCGTGGCCTGCTGATGGTGGCGCCAGTGTTTTCCGATGCCAACCCCCGCGGCGCGGCAATGGGCTATGTGATGGCCCTGCTGAGCATGCGGGAACTGGTCAGTGACGGGCGCCCGGTTACGGCAGACGATAACCTGGTGGTGCGTATCGTCGACCCCACCGGGCTGCATGGCCCCGAGGTGATGTTCGATTCGCAGAACCCGGTCGCACCTCTGCCGCTGGCCATCAACCAGTTGTTGCACCTGGCTGACCACCACTTCCAGCTGAGTATCCGGCCGAGCCTGGCCTTCGTGCGCGCCAATCGCTCCTCCGCGGTGCTGGCGGTAAGCCTGCTGGGCGGCTTGTTGAGCCTGCTGCTCAGTGTGTTGCTCTACAGCCTGTTCAGCCAGCGCCAGCGCGCCTTGGCCCTGGTAGAGCAGCGTACCGCCGAGCTGCGGGTCAGCGAGCAGTCACTGCGTGGTACCCACAACCAGCTGCGCAGCGTGCTGGATGCCGCAACCCAGGTGGCGATCATCGCCACCAACCTCAAGGGCGTGGTCAGCACCTTCAACGCCGGTGCCGAGCGCATGCTCGGTTACCCGGCCTGCGAGGCGATCGGCAAGCTGCGCCTGGAGGACCTGGTGTTGCCCGAGGAGTTGAGCCTGCGTGCTCATGCCTTGAGCCTGCGTTTCGGCCGGCCGATTGCAGGTGGCCAGGCCATGTTTGCCGAAACGGTGCAGGGGCATGGAGCCGAGCCGGGGGAGTGGACCTTGTTGCGCGCCGATGGCAGCCAACTGGTGGCCAACATGCTGGTCACCGCCATGCTCGATGAACAGGGGTTATGGATCGGTTACCTGGCGATCTGCATCGATGTCACTGAACGGCGTCGGGTGCATGAGGCGCTGGCGGCGCGTGACCGCCTTCTGGAAAAACTCAGTGCCGAGGTGCCGGGCGGCATCTACCAGTACCGCCTGGATGGCAACGGCCATTCCTGTTTTCCGTACGCCAGCAAGGGCCTGTACGACATCTACGAAGTCGATCTGCAGCAATTGCGCGAGGATGCCACGGCGGTGTTCGAGCGCATCCACCCGGATGACCTCGAGCGCGTGCGCCGCTCGGTGCGTTACTCGGCCGAACACCTGTCGCCCTGGCGTGAAGAATATCGCGTCTGCCTGCCGCGTGCCGGGCTGCGTTGGGTGCGTGGCGAGGCGACACCGGAGGTGGGCGAGCAGGGCTGCACGTTGTGGCATGGCTACCTGACCGATATCTCCGACCTCAAGGGTGTGGAGGAAGAGTTGCGCGCGCTGTCGGTGACCGATTCACTGACCGGCATCCATAATCGCCGTTACTTCCAGGAGCGGCTCAAGCTCGAGCTGGAACGGGCCCAGCGCGATGGCCAGGCACTGGCGGTCATCATGCTCGATATCGATCACTTCAAGCGCATCAACGACCATTTTGGCCATGCAGTCGGCGATCGCGTGCTGCGCAGCCTGTGCCTGCGTATCAGCCAGCGTTTGCGCCGTACCGATGTTTTCTGCCGGTTGGGCGGCGAGGAATTCATGGTGCTGTGCCCGGGGAGCGATGCCGAGCAGGCGCGGCTGCTGGCGCTGGAGCTATGGTATGGGGTGCGCAATGTGCCGGTGGAAGGCGTGGGCAGGGTGACCGCGAGTTTTGGTGTGGCGGGCTGGCGACCGGGGGAAGGGGCCGATGCCTTGCTGTTGCGGGCTGATGCAGGCGTGTATGCGGCCAAGCAGGCCGGGCGGGACCGGGTGGAGGGGGAGTTGGCCTGACAGCTTTCAGTTGCCAATGCCGGCCCGCTCGCGGCTAAAGCCGCTCCCACAGGGACATCACAGGTCTTGAACCCTGCACTGTACATGTAGGAGCGGCTTTAGCCGCGAAGAGGCCGGTACCGGCTAACGATCAGTTGGCCGCAGTACTGCCGGCCAGTTTCGGCTGGCGGTACAGGTCCAGCAGCACCTGGTCGAGCACCTGCGAGGCGCCCCACGGTTTCGGATCGTTGAGGATCGCCGCCACCGCCCAGGTATGGCCGTTGCTGTCGCGGCTGAAGCCTGCAATTGCCCGCACGGTATTCAGCGTGCCAGTCTTGATGTGCCCTTCGCCGGTCATGGCGGTACGCTTCAGGCGCTTGCGCATGGTGCCATCCATACCCACCAGCGGCATCGAGCTCATGAACTCGGCAGCATAAGGGCTCTTCCAGGCAGCCTGCAGCATCGCGGCCATTTCCCGGGTGCTGACCCGTTCGGCACGCGACAGGCCGGAACCGTTTTCCATTACCAGGTGCGGCGCGGTAATGCCCTTCTTCGCCAGCCACTGGCGCACCACACGCTGGGCGGCGCGGGCGTCGTCACCGTCGGCATCGGTGCGGAACTGCGCGCCAAGGCTCAGGAACAGCTGCTGGGCCATGGTGTTGTTGCTGTACTTGTTGATGTCGCGGATCACTTCCACCAGGTCTGGCGAGAAGGCTCGGGCCAGCAGGCGAGCGCCCTTGGGCACGTTCTCGAAGCGGTCGCCACCCTGGATGCTGCCACCCAGCTCGTTCCAGATCGCGCGCACGGCACCGGCGGCGTAGGTCTGGTGGTCGAGCAGCGACAGATAGGTCTGGGAGTTGCAGCCGTCACCCAGCTGGCCACTGACCGTTACGCTGATGCCATCGGCCTGCTGCACCGGGTTGTAGCGCACGTCACCCGAGCACTGTCTGGAGGCTACTGCCTTGACCTGGTTGTCGATGCGGATGCTGGCAATCGGCGGTTCGACTGCGATGGTTACCTTGCCGCCATCGTTGCGGGCCACGAAACGCAGGGCCTTGAGGTTGACCAGCAGCGAGTCGGGCTTGACCAGGAACGGCTTGTTCTCATCGCCGCCGTCGTCGTTGAACTGCGGCAGGTTGGGCTGCACGAAATGGCTGCGGTCCAGCACGAGGTCGCCGGTGATGGTGCGCACGCCATTGGCGCGCAGGTCACGCATCAGCAGCCACAGCTTTTCCATGTTCAGTTTCGGGTCGCCGCCACCTTTGAGGTACAGGTTACCGTTGAGTACACCGTTGCTCAGGGTGCCGTCGGTGTAGAACTCGGTTTTCCACTGGAAGGTCGGGCCGAGCAGTTCGAGGGCGGCGTAGGTGGTGACCAGTTTCATGGTCGAGGCCGGGTTGACCGAGACATCGGCATTGAACACGGTCGGTGTGCCGGGGCCGTCCAGCGGCAGCATCACCAGCGACAGGGCAGAATCCTGCAGCTTGTTGGCCTTGAGGGCCTGCTGCACCTTGGCAGGCAGCGTGGTGTTGACGGCGGCGGCCTGGCTGGGCAGGGCGAGTGGCAACAGCAGGCCGGCAAGAACGAGGGGACGAAGCGTTTTGATCATGATCGATAAATACCCTACGGCGAGGGAAAAGGGCATTGGGGCTGTAAGGAATGATGGCCCCAGGGTGAAAGAATACGCATTATGCCCCAAGCGCAGCGACGATGCGCCACGTTCGACGGAAAAGCACCCCCAATAAAAAAGGCCACCCCTGAGGGTGGCCTTTTCAGCGATCGAGCCGGGCCGGTATTACTCGGCCTTGTTGATCGGCTTTTCCGGGTACCAGGCGTCCAGCAGCGGGCTGACCTCGATCTTGGTCAGTTCGCTACGGCCTTTGAGCCAGGCTTCAACGGCTGCACGCTGTTCTTCGCTGACCGAGCCGCGTTTGACCGAGCACACCAGGCCGAAATCGTCACCGCCTACATAGTCCAGGCCATTGGCGTCCATGGCTTCTGCCAGGAACGCGTCGAGGAAAGCATCGATTGCCTGGTCATCCAGATCTTCCTTGAATTCCAGGTTCAGCTCGAAGCCCAATTCCTGAAACTCGTCGACACACAGCTTCTTGCGCAGACGACGGGAGCGGTTTGTGGCCATGAAACAATCCTCTTAGGTAATAACGCCGCGCAGTCTACCAGTTAACACGCCTGGCTGCCTGCCTGTGTGCAGGTGCCTGTGGCCAGTTCCCTGGCCAGGGCACGTTCTACCCGGTACATATGCCGCGCCAGTGCCTGGCGCCGCAGGCGTAACTGGGTGGTAGTCAAGCCGCTTGCCTCGAGGGCTTCGCAGGCTTTCATCAGCTCGGGGGCTTCCAGCATCCGCGCGGCACTGAGCACCTTGTGCGCCTGTTCGGCAATGGCATCGCTGTCATGCTGCGGATGCAATGCCATCAAGGTGGCCAGGTCGGCCTGCAGGCTCTGCTGCAACGCCTGCAGGAAACGCTGGCGATCGTTCGGGTCATGCCCGACCACCGTGGCCAGGCCGTCCAGGTGGTAGAGCTTGCGGCGCGGTTTCTGCTGGCGGCGTGGGCGGATACTGGCAAGACGCTGGCTGAGCGTGCCCAGGCTGATGGGCTTGAGCAGGCAGTCGTCCATGCCGGCGCTCAGGCACTTGCGGCGTACCTCCGGCTGTGCGTTGGCGGTGTAGCCGAGAATGGTGCAGCGCTGCCGCTTGCCATGGCGTTCCTCGGTACGCACGGCAGTGGCCAGCTGGTAACCGTTCATGTGCGGCATGTTGCAGTCGAGCACCAGTACATCGAAGTCGCCCGCCCGCCAGGTAGCCAGGCCTTCGCGACCGTCCTGGGCGCTGGTGTGTTCAAGCCCCAGGTAGCCAAGCTGCTGTGCCATCAGTTGCAGGTTGGCCGGGTGGTCGTCGATCACCAGCACGCTCAGCCGTGGGTCGGGCACGTCGAGGTGTTCGATCAGCGGGGTCGGCTGCGCTGCTGCGTCAACCCGCAGCAGCGGCATCTTCAGGCGCACCTGGGTGCCGACATCCTCCAGGCTCTTTATGGTCAGGCTGCCGCCCATCATCTCGCACAGGTTGCGACAGATGGCCAGGCCCAGCCCGGTACCTGCACGGGCGCTCTGGCTATGCGGGTTGGCCTGGATGAACGGGTTGAACAGGCGCTGCAGGTCGTCGGCGTGGATACCGATGCCACTGTCGCGCACTTCCAGCTCCAGCACTGCGGGGGTAGTGCTGCCATCGTCCACCAGGCCGACGCATATGCGCACCTGGCCATGCTCGGTGAACTTGATGGCGTTGCTTACCAGGTTGGACAGGACTTGCTTGAAACGCAGGGGGTCGAGCAGGGCATGGCAGCGGGCGGCCGGTGCGATGATCACCTCCAGGGCCAGGCCTTTCTGCCGGGCCTGGCCCTCGAAAATGCGCCCCACCGACTCGACCAGGGCCGCCAGGTCGACGGCCTCCGGGGCGAGGGACAAATGCCCGGACTCGATGCGCACAATGTCGAGGATATCGCCGATCAGGCCCAGCAGGTCCTTGGCCGAATGGTGGGCCAGCTCCAGCGCACAGCGGTCTACACGGCCTTGGTCGGCGCGCTTGACTGCCAGCTCGAGCATGCCGATGACGGCATTCATCGGGGTGCGGATTTCGTGGCTGATGGTGGCCAGGAACGTGCTTTTGGCGCGGTTCGCATCATCGGCCTGCTGCTTGGCCTGGCGCAGCTCCATGACCAGATGGCGGCGCTCGCTGATGTCGATCCAGCCACCGATGATGCCCTGCACCTCACCCAGTGAGTCGCGGTACGGCAGAATCCAGTGGTAGATGGTCATCTCCCGGCCCTGGATCCGAAGTGGCCGGTCCATGATCAGCGGCGAGCCTTCGGCCATCACCTTCAGATAATCGGCGTGGATCTGCCGGGTCTGCTCGTAATCGGCGAACAGGCTCCCCTCCAGGTTTTTGCCGATGACCTCCTCGGAGCGGGCCTGCACGGCTTCCAGGTAACTGTAGTTGCAGCTTTGCAGTCGGCCCTCGCGATCTCGAACGTACATGGGGTGGGGTGTACCGTTGAGGAGGGCGCGCATGAACGCCAACTGGTCGTTCAGCGCCCGTTCGGCGCGTTGCCGCTGGCGAATCTGCAGGCGCAGGCGGGCATTCCACAACAAGGCCAGCAGCAACAGCACGGCGGTGCCCAGTACCACCTGTATCGCCAGCCGGCGGTAGCCGTGGTCGTTGCCATCCTCGTGCAGGCTGAAGCCGCGCCAACGGTTGTTGATGACCCCGAGTTCTTCCGGCGAGATGCTCAGCAGCGCCTTGTCGAGGATCGACACCAGCGCTTGTGACGGGGCGCTGGTGGCCATGGCGAAGGTGGCGGGTTCGCTGCCGACGGTGGCCCGGATGACCAGTTCGGGATTGCCAGCCAGGGCGTGGTTGGCGTCGATCAAGGTGGTGATCACCGCATCGACGGCACCACTGTTGAGCAACGCCATGGAATAGAACGAGCTTTCGGTCTCGACCCAGCCGATTTGCGGGTAGTGCCGCGACAGCATGGCGTCCATGGCACTGTAGCGGGTAATGGCGATGCGATGCCCCTGCAGCTGTTCCAGCGAGGTGAAGGGTTGTTTGTCCTTGCGGCTGACCAGCACATAGGCGCTTTCCAGGTAGGGTTGGCTGATTTGCAGGTCGTCTTCGTTCATCCCGCCGCTGGCCAGTGCAGCAATGACATCGGCGCGGCCATCCTTGAGGCGGGCAATCATGTCGGCAAGGCCGCTGGCGCGCTGCACTTCGAAACGCAAGCCGGTGCGCAGGCGAAGGAGCTCGAGCAGGTCGGCGGTGATGCCGCGAAAATGCCCCGAGCCGTCGAAATAGGAGACCGGTGCAGCGGTGTCATCGATTGCAACGCGCATCACCGGGTGGTCTTTCAGCCATTGTTCTTCGGTGTCGGTCAGTTGCAGCTTGCGGTCGGTCAGCAGCAGGTCGCTACCAGCGCTCCAGCGCTTGAAGATGCTGGAGCGTATGGCCGAGGTCTGTCTGTCCAGGGTGGCGTTCACCAGATCCATCAGGACCCGGTCCCCGCGGCGCAGGGCAAAACCGAAGCCGATGGCCTCGTGCTTGCCGAAACTGGCCATGCGCAGGCGCGGCAGGTGGCCGCGATTGAGCTGGTAGTGGGTGGAAATGGTATCACCGATGAACACGTCGGCCTGGCCGAACGCCACGGCACTCAGGGCCTGGCTGGACGAGCCGAAGGCCAGAAGCTCGGCCTTGGGGTAGGCGCTGTTCACCTCCTGCCGGGGCAGGTAATGGTAGAGCATGCCCAGGCGCATGCCGCCCAGGCCTGTGTCCAGCGCCCGGCTTTCGTCCTCGCGCGTTACCAGCACCGGTTGGTCGATGGCATAGGGGGCCGACAGGGCCAGGCCATCGCTGGCCGCTTCGTAGCCGTTGGAGCTGCCAAGGAGGTCGATATCGCCCTGCCGGAGCGCCTCGACCGCCGCTTGCCGGCTGGAAAAGCGCAGCACCCGCACGGGCAATTGCAGGGCCTTGCCGATCAGGCTTGCGTACTCGGCGGTAAGGCCCTGGTAGTCGCGGCCCCCACTGGTGATGTCGAACGGCGGGTAGTCTGGTGCCGAGGTACCCAGCACCAGTTCCTGACGGCCTTCGAGCCATTGCCGTTGTTCGTCCGTGAGCGCTGGTAATGCCGGCCTGGCCGATGAGCGTGCCAGCAAGGTATAGGATGAAGCCTCGTGATGGGTAGCCTGTGCCACGCCGCTGAACAGGAGCAGGGTGAGCAGTAGGCGAGCGATACTGTGCGCCATGACTACCCTCAGACCAGCGCGTTGCGTTTGGCCATTTCAATCAGATCGACCAGCGTATTGACCTGAAGTTTGTGCATGAGGCGCTTCTTGTAGGTACTGACGGTCTTGCTGCTGAGGAACATGCCTTTGGCAATTTCCTTGTTGCTGCGGCCCTGGGCGAATAGTTGCAGCACCATCAGTTCGCGGTCATTCACCTGACGGAAAAGTTGCAGGTCGGCATCTACCGCCTGGTTATGCTTGATTGCCTGGCTGGGGAAATAGTTGTAACCAGCCAGCACGGCCTTTACTGCACTGAGCAGTTCGCTCAGGTCCTCCTGCTTGCACACATAGCCTGCAGCACCCGAGTGCATGCAGCGTACGGCAAACAATGCGGGAGATTGCGCGGTCAGTACCAGTACCTTCACGGGCAAGGCCATGGCCTGGAACCGAGCAAGCACCTCCAGCCCGTCCAGTTTGGGGATGCTGATGTCGAGGATGACCAGGTCTGGCGCGGCTTCGCGAATCATCTGCATGGCGTCCACGCCGTTGTCCGACTCGCCGACAATCTTGTAATTCTGGTTTTCCAGCAACATACGAACGGCCAGGCGGATGACGGGATGGTCGTCGACGATAAATATGGAATGCATGTTCAACTTCCCTGCGGGCGATTGAGGGTGACAGGCGGCACCTTATCGCAGTTGAAAGTCATCGGGCATGCGAGGAAGGGCTATTAGCCCTATATGGGAAATGGCTTACAAGATAAAACAATTCGGGCTACGAAATAAGCGTGCTTAATTCATTGTCAAAGCGTGATTGGTAACTTTTCATTTACTTTTATTCGTGCCGTTTAACTTGTCGCCAGTATATGTAGGAAGTTTCCCACAATGTGCGGTGCAGCTACGGGCGATGTCCGGGCTGCACCGGCAGGGCTCAGGTCGGGCTGGAGCGCCCGGTCATTTCCCGGGCCATTTCACTGGCATAGCTGTCGGTCATCCCCGCGATGAAGTCGATCATGCGCAGGAAGGCGCTGTGCAGCGAGCCCTGTGGGTCGGGGGCATTGTTGCCGATCAGGTCCAGTACCCGGCGGCTCTTGAATGAGGGCGTGCGTCCACCGTGCTGCTCGAGGGCGGCCCCGCAGAAGGTGTTCAGCAAGATTTCCAGCGTGGTGTAGGCGCCGATCTCGTGCAGGGTCTTGCGCTTGTCCTGGAAGATCTTGTTGCGTGCCATGTCCTTGGCCTGCAGCACGCAGCGCTTGGCCGGGCCGTGCATGTGTTCGACCAGGTCGCCCGCCAGCTGCCCGGCCAGCAAGGCCTGCTGCTGCTCGACGAAGGCACGGGCGGCAGCATTGGTCAGGTGCTCGATGGCCTTGCCACGCAGGATCGCCAGCTTGCGCCGTCGGGAATCGCCAGGGCCGAGCTGACGGTAGGTTTCCGGCAGGTCATCGCCGACCAGATCGAGCAGCAGTGCTTCGACTTCGGCGTATTGCAGCAGCTCCATTTCCAGGCCGTCTTCCAGGTCGATCAGCGCGTAGCAGATGTCATCTGCAGCCTCCATCAGGTAGACCAGCGGGTGGCGCGCCCAGCGTTGGTGTTCCAGTTGCGGCAGGCCGAGCTTGCGGGCGATCTGCTCGAGCAGCGGCAGTTCGCTCTGGTAACTGCCGAACTTGTGCTTCTTGTAGCCCAGGGCGTCGGCGTGGCGTGCGCTCCACGGGTACTTCAGGTAAGTGCCGAGGGTGGCATAGGTCAGCCGGGTACCGCCCTCGAACTGGTGGTACTCCAGTTGGGTGAGTACGCGAAAGCCTTGGGCGTTACCTTCGAAGTTGAGGAAGTCGGCGCGCTCGTCGTCGCTCATGTCGTCCAGCCAGCCACGCCCGGCGGCCTGCTGGAACCAGTGCCGGATGGCGTCTTCGCCAGAGTGGCCGAACGGTGGGTTGCCGATGTCATGGGCCAGGCAGGCCGATTGCACGATCATCCCCAGGTCGCTGGGGGCGCACCAGTCCGGCAGGCTGTCGCGCAGGGTTTCGCCGACGCGCATGCCCAGCGAGCGGCCGACGCAGCTGACTTCCAGCGAGTGGGTCAGGCGTGTATGGATATGGTCGTTGCTCGAAACCGGGTGCACCTGGGTCTTGCGCCCGAGGCGGCGAAAGGCACCGGAGAAGATGATGCGGTCGTGGTCTTTGTGGAATGGGCTGCGCCCGAGTTCATCGGCGCTGTACAGGGCTTTGCCCAGGCGTTCGCGGGTGAGCAGGGTGTGCCAGTCCAAGGCGCGGTCTCCTGTAGGTCGAAGGCAGCAGCATATCCTGTAGGAGCAGCCTTGTGCTGCGAAGAGGTCCGTTTGATCGATACAAATTCCTCGCCGCTCCCGGCCTCTTCGCAGCACAAGGCTGCTCCTACAAGGATCGCGATGGTCAGGGGCGGCGGCTGCCTTGCAGGTACAGGCGCAGCAACGGCAGCAGGCTGGTGCCCAGGCGCAACAGCCGCGCCAGGTTGCCGCTGCGTACGCCCTTGCCGGTGAGGAAGCCCAGCGCCACCACGGCGCCAATCCCCCACAGCGGCGCATGCTTGATGCCCAGCCCGTCGTGCAGCGAGCTGCCCATGCCGCGCACGCGGCGCAGTGGCTCAAGCAACTGCGCGGATTCGTGGCGGATTTCCTGGCGGTGCATTTCCATGCGCAGGCGCAGCAGCGCCTTGCGCAGTTCCCGCGGGTTACGGGTGTTTGGCAGTTCTGGCAGGCTCATGGCAACAGGCGCTCCCGGTCCTTGGCAAGTTCCTCGAGGGTGGCGCCGAAGGGCGACGACTCGTCGAACACCGCGGCCTTCAAGCGCAAGCCGCAATACAGGGCGGCTATGCCGTAGAACACGCACAGGCCAATGATGCCGGCCAGGCGATAGCTATCCCACAGCAGCACCAGCAACAGCCCGGACAACGCCGTCAGCAGAAGCAGGGCGAATACCAGGGCGAGGCCGGCGAACAGCAGCAGGCTCAAGGTGCGGCCCTTCTGCTCCTGCAATTCGATGCCGAACAGTTCGATGTGGCTGTGCAGCAGCCCCAGGGCAGCCGCCCCCAGGCGCTTGCCCGAGGCGCTGGCGCCGTTGGCGTCGTTCTCCATGGAAACCCCTCAGCGCCGGTTGGCCAGCAGGCCGATCAACAGGCCGACACCAGCGGCAATGCCGATCGCCTGCCACGGTTTTTCCTGCACGTACTGTTCGGCACTGCTCAATGCTGCCTGGCCGTGTTCCCGCACCGAGTCCTGGGTCAGTTGCAGGGTTTCGCGGGCCTGGGTCAGGCGGTCGTGGATCTGTTCACGCAACTCGTCAGCCTGGTCGCCTGCCAGGTTGGCAGTGTCGGCCAGCAGCTTCTCGGTGTCGCGGACCAGTGCCTGGAAGTCAGCCATCAATATCTCTTGTGCAGTCTTTGCCGATTTGCTGGCCATGGGTATCTCCCTGTCGATGAGTGTTGGTAGTTCGAGTGATAGCACACGCGGAAGGTTCAAGTACCGGCGCTGGTATGGGCCTTGCTAAGGCTTTGCCACGTTGCGGGGCGCCCTGGTCGGGTATTGCGCCGATTCAGGGCGTCAGCGCAGCGGATACCGATAAACCTTAACTCAATCCACGACAAACCCAAGAAAAAACCAAGCAGGCTCCGCCCGGTTCACCGAAACGGGGCAGGGAGCTGGCACCGATTCGGTGCAGGGATGCAGGTTCTTGAACTGTCCTGGTGCCTTTTTCAGCAGGTCTGCCTATTTCATGGAAAACATGCACAGCGCGATGGACTCTCTGGTCCACGGTTCAAACACCCTGTTCATTCTCATGGGCGCCATCCTGGTGCTGGCCATGCATGCCGGCTTCGCGTTTCTCGAAGTGGGCACTGTACGCCACAAGAACCAGGTCAACGCCTTGTCGAAGATTCTCAGCGACTTCGCTATTTCGGCATTGGTGTACTTCTTCATCGGCTACTGGATCGCCTACGGGGTCAGCTTCTTCCAGCCGGCGGCAGCGTTGGCGGCCGACCATGGCTATGCGCTGGTCAAGTGCTTCTTCCTGCTGACCTTCGCTGCGGCGATCCCGGCAATCATCTCCGGGGGTATCGCAGAGCGGGCGCGATTTGTGCCGCAGCTGTGTGCCACGGCGTTGATCGTAGCGTTCATCTACCCGTTCTTCGAGGGCGTGGTGTGGAACGGCAACCTGGGCGTCCAGGCTTGGTTGCAGGCACGCTTCGGCGCGCCGTTCCATGATTTTGCCGGCTCGGTGGTGGTGCATGCCATGGGCGGCTGGCTGGCGCTGGCGGCGGTGTTGCTGCTGGGCGCGCGCCGTGGGCGCTACCGCGATGGCCGGTTGGTGGCTTTTGCCCCGTCGAGCATTCCCTTTTTGGCATTGGGGTCGTGGATCCTGATCATCGGCTGGTTCGGCTTCAACGTCATGAGTGCCCAGACCCTGCAAGGTGTCAGCGGCCTGGTGGCGATCAACTCGCTGATGGCCATGGTCGGTGGCACCCTGTCGGCTTTGCTGGCCGGGCGTAACGACCCGGGCTTCCTGCATAACGGGCCGCTGGCCGGGCTGGTAGCGGTTTGTGCCGGTTCCGACCTGATGCACCCGATTGGTGCGCTGGCCACCGGCCTGGTGGCGGGTGCGCTGTTCGTCTGGACCTTCACCGCGGCGCAGAACCGCTGGAAGATCGACGATGTGCTGGGTGTGTGGCCGTTGCATGGCCTGTGCGGCGTATGGGGTGGCATGGCCTGCGGCATCTTCGGCCAGGAGGTGCTGGGTGGCATGGGCGGTGTCAGCCTGGTCAGCCAATTGCTGGGCAGCCTGATGGGCGTGGTGGTGGCATTGGCCGGCGGTTTTGCCGTGTATGGTGCAATCCGCGCGCTGCATGGGCTGCGCTTGAGCCATGAGCAGGAATTCCAGGGCGCGGACCTGTCGCTACACCGTATCGGCGCCACCAGCCAGGATTGAGCCAGGTCAGGTGCACTGTGGGCAGGACGGACCTAGAATAGGTTTCTCCCTGCCAAAGCGGACTTGCCCCCATGCTGCCTGAATGCCAACTGTTCGGCACCCTCGGCTGCCACCTGTGTGAAGTGGCCGAGGCCGTGCTGATGCCCTTCGTCGATCATGGCCTGCTGGTGGAACTGGTCGACATTGCCGAGAACGAAACTCTGTTCGAACGCTATGGCCTGATCATTCCGGTGCTGCGCCGCTGTGACAACGGCGCTGAGCTGCACTGGCCGTTCGATGCCGAACAGGTGGTGGCGTTTCTCGCACAGTAATTGCGCAAGGGGAGGTCTGTCCCTGCTCCATGCGGTGTGCAGCGTTGTGATGATCCGCTGCCGGCACGTTGAGGCCGGCATCCTTCACCGGTCATCAGGAATCCAGCCATGCGCATTACCCCCCATTTCACCCTCGATGAAATGACTGTTTCGCAGCTCGCCGCCAGGGAAGGGCTCGACAACAATCCTCCAGCCGAGGCGCGTGCCAACCTGCAGTTGCTGTGCAATGCACTGGAGCAGGTGCGCGCGCTGTTCGGCGCACCGGTCATCGTCAGCAGTGGCTATCGCAGCCCCGCAGTCAATCGGCGCATTGGCGGGACGCTGACGAGCAAGCATCTGCAGGGGCTGGCGGCTGATTTCACGGTGATTGAAGTGACCCCGCGCGAGGTTGTGCGACGGATCAGCGAAAGCACCATCCCCTTCGACCAGCTGATCCTCGAATTCGATGACTGGGTGCACCTGGCCGTGTCGCGCGGCGCCCCTCGGCGCCAGGTGTTGACCATCCGCAAAGGCACCGGCTATCTGCCGGGCCTGCAATGAAGCGCATTGACGGCGGCAAGGGGATATTCGTATGCTGTATATAAATACAGTGTCGAGGTGAAGCCATGCTCAATGTCGAGCAACTCAAGTACAGCGTCAACCGCATGCCCGTCGAGCGGGTGGCCGACGCTGTTCTGGAACTGCGCCTCGAAGGCCTGGTGACCGATGACCGCACGCCGTTCGGCAAGGTCCACTTCAATACCTGCTTCGCCGAGATCGAGGCCCTGTTCCAGCGTGCCGGCTATCACCGCGGGCTGGATGTGGTGGGGTATCAGGGGTTGCTGTATGCCCTCTACGACCCTGGGCGCTGGGAGCCGGTGCAGGTGTTGCGCTGGCTGAAGGATCGCTGCGAGGCCATTGCCCAGGCTGGTTGAGGGCGCGGGCTTGGGGGATAATGCGCGGCCGTGAACGTTTCGAGCCCTGCCATGACCACGCCTTTCGACCCTGCCCGCCAGCAAGCCAGCACGGTGTGCCTGCCCCCCGGTAACTGGGCGACGGTGCTCGACTGCCTGTGTGACCATTTCAAGGCCATCGACCGCGCCCAGTGGCTCGATCGTTTTGCTCGTGGCCGGGTGCTTGATGCCGAAGGGCGGGCGGTTTCTGCCGAACTGCCTTACAAGCGCGGTATGCGTTTGCACTACTTCCGTGAGGTGCCGAACGAGCGGCCGATCCCGGTGCAGGAGACCGTACTGCATGTGGATGAGCACCTGGTGGTAGCCGACAAGCCGCATTTCCTGCCAGTGACGCCGACTGGCGAATACGTCGAACAGACCTTGCTGCGCCGCCTGATCCGCCGCCTGGGCAACCCGCACCTGGTGCCGTTGCACCGTATCGACCGGCATACCGCCGGGCTTGTGCTGTTTTCCGCCAACCCGCAGAGCCGTAGTGCCTACCAACGGCTGTTCCCCGAACGACGTATCGACAAGCGCTACCAGGCAATTGCGGCGGCCATGCCGCAGCACGATTTCCCGCTGGTGCACAAAAGTCGCCTGGTACATGGCGAGCCGTTTTTCCGCATGCACGAGGTAGAGGGGGAGGCCAACAGCGAAACCCTGGCCGAAGTGCTGGAGAAGAATGGCGAGCTTTGGCGTTACGGGCTGTCGCCGGTAACTGGCAAGACCCATCAGTTGCGCGTGCACATGGCAGCGCTGGGGGCGGGGATCTGCAATGACCCGTTCTATCCGCACCTTCTCAACGACGAGGACGACTACCAGCGGCCGCTGAAGTTGCTGGCGCAGAGCCTGCGCTTTGCAGACCCGCTGAGCGGGGAAGAACGCTACTTCGAGAGCTGTTTGCAGCTGGATTGGTAATGCTCACACGCTCGTTGCATGAGCAACTGTCGTGAATGCACTTTGAAGGCTTGCGCGGCCCCCTGTGGGAGCGGGTTCACCCGCGAAGAAGCCTGCGCGCTGGATGGCACCGGCGTCGCCGGTGTTCGCGGGTGAACCCGCTCCCACAGTGATCGCGCAATCTTTTGGATTTTGAGCAAGACAGTTACTCCCACAGGTACGGCGCAGGTATAAAGTGCATGCCGTACCTTTGGAAGCCGCCTTAGCGGTTGAACCGCTCCACCAGCGAGTACTGGGTACCCGCCGTACTGGTCAGCTCTTCGCTGAGCAGTGCCGAGTGCTGGGCCTGTTCGGCAGTCTGGTCGGCCAGGTCGGCGATGGTGCTGATGTTGCGGCTGATCTCGTCAGCCACTGCAGTCTGCTCCTCGGTCGCAGCAGCAATCTGGGTGGCCATGTCGGTAATGTTGGCCACCGCTTCACTGATGCCCACCAGCGCCTCGTCGGCCTGCATCACACGGTCGACGCCTTCCTGCGCCTGGCGATGGCCGGTTTCCATGGTCAGTACGGCATTGCTGGCGGTTTGTTGCAGCTTGGCGATCAGGCCGTGGATCTGCCCGGTGGATTCGGCAGTGCGCTGGGCCAGCTGGCGCACTTCGTCGGCCACCACGGCAAAGCCTCGGCCCATTTCACCGGCACGTGCCGCTTCGATCGCCGCGTTCAGCGCCAGCAGGTTGGTCTGGTCGGCGATGCCCTTGATCACATCGACCACGCCACCAATCTCGTCGCTGTCCTTGGCCAGTTGCGTCACCGTCTGGCCGGTTTCGCCCACCGCCGCCGACAGGCGCTCGATGGCCTCGCGGGTTTCACCGGCAATCTGCCGGCCCTGGCTGGTCAGGCGGTTGGCTTCCTGGGTGGCATCGGCGGTGCGCTGCACGTGGTTGGCCACTTCCTGGGTGGTGGCGGCCATCTGGTTGACTGCAGCGGCAACCTGCTCGGTCTCCACCCGTTGGCGCTCCAGGCCCGAAGAGCTCTTGTGCGCAAGCGCGTCAGACTGGCGCGCCTGTTCGCTGAGATGTTCGGCGCTGTCCTGCAGGCGGGTCAGGCAGGTTTTCATGCGCGCGTCCTGGCTGAGCATGGCCATTTCCAGGCGCGCCTGCACGCCCCGGCTGTCGGTGTACATCTGCGCGATCAGCGGGTCGGAGGTGGTTTGCTCGGCCAGGCGCAGCAGGCGCTTGAGGCCGCGCTGCTGCCAGCTCAGGCCCAGCAGGCCCAGCGGTACGGAAAGCCCGGCAGCCAGGGCGAAGCCCCAGGAATGGCCCAGCCAGTTGCCGATCAGGAAGCCCACCTGGCTGATCAGGATGAACGGCAACCAGTCCTGCAGCACCGGTAGCCACTTGTCCCGGCGCGGTACCGGCGGCTTGCCCTGGTTGATGCGCTGGTACAGCGCCTCGGCGCGGCGGACCTGCTCGGCGGTGGGCTTGACCCGCACCGATTCGAAGCCGACCACCTGGTTGTTGTCGAAGATCGGCGTGACATAGGCGTTGACCCAGTAATGGTCGCCGGACTTACAGCGGTTCTTGACGATGCCCATCCATGGCTGGCCCTGCTTGAGGGTTTGCCACATGTGAGCAAACACCGCTGGCGGCACGTCGGGGTGGCGCACCAGGTTGTGCGGGGCACCGGTCAGTTCTTCGCGGGTGAAACCACTGATCTCGATGAAGGCATCGTTGCAGTAAGTGATCACACCTTTGGCATTGGTGGTGGAGATCAACCGCTGCTGGGCAGGGAAAGTCCGTTCTCTCTGGGTAATCGGCTGGTTGTTACGCATGGGTTGATAGTCCGCAGGGCTTTCGACTGATATCGGCAAGCCGCTGGTTTTATTGAATGAATAATTAATGTGCTTGATCTGTGGCAACTGGCCATCGGTCGATCTGGATTAGCCAACGTGCACGTTCAAGCAATTTAGCGTCATTATTTCGTTTTTACTGCTGTTTAATGACGGATAAGTCGAATGATGACCGAATGGCTAGCCAAGAGCCAGCATCGGATAGCTGAACAGGGTGAAATGCATCAGGTTCAGGCCAAAATGGCAGAGCACCGCCGCCGCCACGCCGCCCCAGCGGTACGCCAGGCCGTAGCCGATACCGGCAAGGGTGGCCAGGTACACCCATTGCCAGCCGGCCCCCAGGTGGGCCAGGCCGAACAGCAAGGCGGCGGCGAACAATGCCAGCCCTTGGTGGCGCAGCAGCCGTTGCAGGCCGGCCTGGATGTAGCCGCGGAATAGCAGTTCTTCGGTCAGGCTTACCAGCAGCAGGTTGTTCAGCAGCCAGAGCCAGGCTTGGTCGGGCCATTTCGGGGCCCAGGCCAGCATGCCCATTGCCCAGGCGCCGCCCAGGCAGGCAAGCAGTGTCAGGGGCAGGGCGTACAGCAGGCTGGTCGCCAGGCCCTGGCTGCGCCACAGGAACAGCCAAGGGCAGGCCAGCAGCAGCCAGGCGCCGATCAGCGGTTTGTCCAGGTTCAGGTACATCGTGAAGGGCAGGGCGCCAGGGCTGAGGGCAACGCCGTCGATGACCTTGGCAGCGTTGAAGCCGGGCAGCCAGTGCAATGCCAGGGCGATGGCCAAGAGGATGAACAACGTGTGGCCGAAGGCTTGTTGCCAGCGCTGGGGGCGGCGAGCGAGCAGGGCGCTGGCAAGCAGGGCGAGAAAGGTGGGCAGGGTGGTGATGCCGAGGTTGCCCTGGCTCAGGGCGAGGGTGTAGCCGAGTGCCAGGAGTAAAAGTGCGATCAGGTGGAAGCGAGGCACGAGTGGTCCTTCTCGTTGAACAATATTGGGGCTGCACAGCAGCCCCAAGCATACGCGCCTCAACCAGCAATCAGCTGCCGCAACACATAATGCAATATTCCCCCCGCCTTGAAGTACTCCACTTCATTCACGGTATCGATCCGGCACAGCACCTCGATCTGCTCCTGCTGCCCATCCTCGCGGGTGATGCGCAAGGGCAGGCTCATGCCCGGGCGGATCTGTGCGCCGTTCAAACCCAGCACATCGATCTTCTCCTTGCCGGTCAGCCCCAGTTGCTTGCGGTTGTGCCCGGCCTTGAACTGCAGCGGCAGTACGCCCATGCCTACCAGGTTGGAGCGGTGAATGCGCTCGAAGCTTTCCGCCAGTACCGCCTTGACCCCCAGCAGGTTGGTGCCCTTGGCGGCCCAGTCGCGGCTCGAGCCGGTGCCGTATTCCTGGCCGGCGATCACCACCAGCGGCGTGCCTTCCTGCTGGTAGCGCATGGCCGCGTCGTAGATCGACAGCTTCTCGCCACTGGGCACGTGCAGGGTGTTGCCACCTTCTTCGCCCGCCAGCATTTCGTTGCGGATGCGGATGTTGGCGAAGGTGCCGCGCATCATCACTTCATGGTTGCCACGCCGTGAGCCGTAGGAGTTGAAGTCGTGGGGCTCCACGCCCTGCTCACGCAGGTAGCGCCCGGCCGGGCTGTCGGCCTTGATGTTGCCAGCTGGGGAAATGTGGTCGGTGGTCACCGAGTCACCCAGTAGTGCCAGGATCCGCGCACCCTGGATGTCGGTGACCTGCGGGGGTGGCCCGCCGATGTCGTCGAAGAACGGCGGATGCTGGATATAGGTAGAATCGGCCTGCCACACGTAGGTGTCCGCCTGCGGTACCTCGATGGCCTGCCACTGTGCATCGCCGGCGAACACTTCGGCGTATTCCTTGTGGAACATCGCCGTGTCGACCTTCGCCACGGCAGCGGCGATGTCCTGCTGGCTGGGCCAGATGTCGCGCAGATACACCGGCTGGCCATCCTTGCCAGTGCCCAGAGGGTCGCGGGTCAGGTCCAGGCGTACGCTGCCGGCCAGGGCATAGGCCACCACAAGTGGCGGCGAGGCCAGCCAGTTGGTCTTGACCAGCGGATGCACGCGGCCTTCGAAATTGCGGTTACCCGACAACACAGAAGCCACCGTGAGGTCGGCGCTGCCGATGGCTTTTTCGATCGTTTCATCCAGCGGGCCGGAGTTGCCGATGCAGGTTGTGCAGCCATAGCCGACCAGATCGAACCCCAATTGGTCCAGATAGGTGGTTAGCCCGGCGGCCTTGAAGTAGTCGGTGACCACCTTGGAGCCCGGCGCCAGCGAACTCTTGACCCAGGGTTTGCGTTGCAGGCCTTTCTCCAGGGCCTTTTTCGCCACCAGCCCGGCGGCCATCATCACACTGGGGTTCGAGGTGTTGGTACACGAGGTGATCGCAGCAATCACCACGGCACCATCGCGAAGGGTGTGGGTCTGGCCTTGATGGCTGTAGTCGATCTCCCCAGCCTGGTCGGCGTTGCCCACCGCCACGCCGCCGCCACCTTCGCTTTCCAGGCGGCTGACCTCTTTGGCCAGCGGTTTGGGTTGCAGTTCGAGGAAGTGGTCGAAGGCCTGGCTGACCTGGCCCAGGGCTACCCGGTCCTGCGGCCGCTTGGGCCCGGCCAGGCTGGCCTCGACCTCTTGCATGTCCAGCGCCAGGCTGTCGCTGAACAGTGGCTCCTGGCCCGGCTGCCGCCACAAGCCCTGGGCTTTGCTGTACTGCTCGACCAGTTGCACCGTCGCCTCGGGGCGGCCGGACAGGCGCAGGTAGTCCAAGGTCACCTGGTCGACGGGGAAGAAGCCGCAGGTGGCACCGTATTCCGGGGCCATGTTGGCGATGGTTGCCCGGTCGGCCAAGGGCAGCTCTGCCAGGCCGTCGCCATAGAACTCGACGAACTTGCCGACCACGCCCTTCTTGCGCAGCATCTGCGTCACCGTCAGCACCAGGTCGGTGGCGGTGATGCCTTCGCGCAGCTTGCCGGTCAGCTTGAAGCCGATCACTTCAGGGATCAGCATCGACACCGGCTGGCCGAGCATGGCCGCCTCCGCTTCGATGCCGCCCACGCCCCATCCGAGCACGCCGAGGCCGTTGATCATGGTGGTATGCGAATCGGTACCGACCAGGGTGTCGGGGAAGGCGTAGGTTCGGCCATCGGCCTCACGCGTCCAGACGGTGCGGCCGAGGTATTCGAGGTTGACCTGGTGGCAAATACCAGTACCCGGCGGTACCACGCGGAAGTTGTCAAAGGCGCTCTGGCCCCAGCGCAGGAAGGCATAGCGCTCGCCGTTGCGCTGCATTTCGATGTCGACGTTCTCGCTGAAGGCCTGCGGCGTGCCGTAGCGGTCGACCATCACCGAATGGTCGATCACCAGGTCCACGGGTGAAAGCGGGTTGATCCTCTGCGGGTCGCCGCCGGCCTTGGCCATGGCAGCGCGCATGGCGGCCAGGTCGACCACGGCCGGCACACCGGTAAAGTCCTGCATCAGCACCCGCGCCGGGCGGTACTGGATCTCGCGGTCGGAGCGTCGCTCGCCCAGCCATTGGGCGAGGGCGCGCAGGTCGTCGCCGGTGACGGTCTTGCCGTCTTCCCAGCGCAGCAGGTTTTCCAGCAGTACCTTCAGCGACATGGGCAGGCGCTGCAGGTCGCCCAGTTGGCGGGCGGCCTCGGTGAGGCTGAAGTAGTGGTAGGTCTGGTCGCCGACCTGTAGGGATTTGAGGGTATTCAGGCTATCGAGCGAGGGCATTGCCAACTCCTTCTGCGTCGGTGCCTGGCAAGATCTGCCGGTGGCACCGCTGTGTATCGATCCGCACGGCACGGACCTGGCTGAAAGGTCAGGTTAGACCGCTTTGCGCTACCTGACCCTTTTCTGGACCGGCGGGGCGTGTCGCAGGTTCCGATCTTCCTTTATCATCGCCACCCTGCCGGCGCCTGTGGCGCGCCAGCCGTAGTGGAGTGAGAGATGAATACCCTGTTCATGCATTGCCGGCCCGGTTTCGAGGGTGAGGTGTGCGCCGAAATCAGCGAACATGCCGCCCGCCTGGGCGTTGCCGGCTATGCCAAAGGCAAGCCGCAGAGTGCCAGTGCCGAGTTTGTCTGTAGCGAGGAGGGCGGTGCCGAGCGGTTGATGGGGGAACTGCGCTTCAACCAGCTGATTTTCCCGCGGCAGTGGGCTTGTGGCGGTTATGTCGAACTGCCGGAAAGCGACCGTATCAGTGTGCTGCTGGCGCATCTGGCCGGGTTCCCGGTGTTCGGCAGCCTGTGGCTGGAGGTGCTGGACAGTAACGAAGGCAAGGAACTGTCCACCTTCTGCCGCAAGTTCGAGGTGCCGCTGCGCAAGGCTTTGGAAAAGGCCGGCCGCCTGGTCGACGATGCCAGCCGCCCACGCCTGCTGCTCACCTTCATCAGCGGCCGCCGGGTATTTGCCGGTGTTGCCCCGGCCAACAACAGTGCACTGTGGCCCATGGGCATCCCGCGCCTGAAATTCCCCCGCGAGGCGCCCAGCCGCTCGACGCTCAAACTGGAAGAGGCCTGGCATCAGTTCATCCCGCGCGAGCAGTGGGAGCAGCGCCTGGGCGATGACATGACCGGTGTCGACCTGGGGGCCTCGCCGGGTGGTTGGACCTACCAGCTGGTGCGCCGGGGCATGCTGGTGACCGCCATCGACAACGGGCCGATGGCCGAAAGCCTGATGGACACCGGGTTGGTTCAGCACCTGATGGCCGATGGTTTCACCTGGCAACCGAAGCAGCCGGTGGACTGGATGGTGTGCGACATCGTCGAGAAACCGGCCCGTACCACCTCGCTGATCGAGACCTGGTTGGGCGAGGGGTTGTGCCGTGAAGCTGTGGTCAACCTGAAGCTGCCGATGAAACAGCGCTATGCCGAGGTACGCCGTTTACTCGACCGCATGGAGGCGACCTTCAAGGCGCGCAAGATCAAGGTGTCGATTGCTTGCAAGCAGCTGTATCACGACCGTGAGGAAGTGACCTGCCATCTGCGCCGGTTGGACTTGAAACCGCGCTAGCACAGCGAACCGCTTTGCTCTTGCTTCGGCTTTTGCTTCTAAGCGCGCGATAGTTCAGGCGCCGCCGATTGCGACTTCAGGAGGCCGAGCGAAGGGACTGCGGAGGGAGG
>NZ_JWLN01000038.1:0-51091 GCF_000814065.1 Pseudomonas sp. C5pp
GGAGTTGGGGGAGGGGATCTACCAGCGTTTGATTGGCAGCCGTGAAGAGACCGCTGATGACGGTTCAACTCAAGGACTGATCAATTACTTCCGCGGTCGTCACCGGGGCTGATACTCCCTCCAAGGTCGTCATGCTGTCGGCCACTGGCTGCCCCGAAAAGGGGGCAGCCGCTGTCTAGCGTCAAGTCTCTGATTGGGGCCGCTTGTTGTTATCTTCGATTTTCTATGGCCTTGTGGCATTAGGTGCCTTCTCCACATTTGATTCAACAGCAAAACCAGCAAGCGCCCCCACAATCCGCCCACACGCCTTCCCATCACCATACGGATTATGCGCCACGCTCATCTCCCTATACGCCTCCTCATCGGTCAGTAACCTAGCCAGCTCCCCGACAATAGACCCAACCTCCGTACCCACCAGCTTCACCGTCCCCGCTGCCACCGCCTCTGGCCGCTCCGTGGTATCGCGCATCACCAGCACCGGTTTACCCAGCGCCGGCGCTTCCTCCTGAATGCCCCCCGAGTCGGTCAAAATTACGTACGCCCGGCTCATCAGATAAACGAACGGCAGGTAATCCAGTGGTTCGATCAGGTAGATATTCCCGACATCCGCCAGCAGCCGGTTGACCGGTTCGCGCACGTTGGGGTTGAGGTGCACCGGGTACAGCACATCCACCTCGGGGAACTGGCGCGCCGTCTGTACCAAAGCCTGGCAGATGCGTTCGAAGCCACCGCCAAAGTTCTCGCGACGATGGCCTGTTACCAAAACCATGCGGCGGTTGGCAGCCAGGTAATCGAACTGGCGCTCGAACTGTGCCCTCAGCGCCGGGCTCTCCAGTTTGTGCACCACTTCCAGCAGGGCGTCGATCACAGTGTTGCCGGTGGTGAAGATGCTCGCCGGGTCGATGCCTTCCCTTAGCAGGTTGTCACGCGAGGTGGCGGTGGGGGCGAAGTGCAGGGCGGCCAGGGTGCCGGTAAGGCGCCGGTTGCCTTCCTCTGGCCAGGGTGAATACAGGTTATTGGTGCGCAGGCCGGCTTCTACGTGGGCTATGGGTATTTGTTGGTAATAGGCCGCCAGGCTGGTAGTAAAAGTGGTCGCGGTGTCGCCATGCACCAGCACCACATCGGGCTTGAATTCGGCCAGTACCGGCTGGATACCCTGCAAAATCCCGGTGGTCACGCCGGTCAGGTCCTGGCCGGGTTTCATGATGTTCAAGTCGTAATCGGGGGTGATACCGAACAGTTCCAGTACCTGGTCGAGCATTTGCCGGTGTTGGCCGGTTACGCACACGCGCGACTCGAAGCGGGCGTCCTGGGCGAGTTGCAGGGCAAGGGGGGCCATCTTGATGGCTTCTGGACGGGTGCCAAATACGGTGAGGGTCTTGAGGGGCACGGCGGTGATCCTCTTGCTGGACGGGCTAGTACGGGTGGGCCAAAAGGGGCCGGGCAGGCGCGCGGAGACTGGCCTTGTGGACGGGCCGGGAGCGAGGGCAAGCGGCGGGTGGGTGAGGGCATGCAGCTTGGGTCCTTCAAGCAAACGGCTGTCCATTGCTCAAAAAATCTAGCAGTTGGTTCATGTGATGCCAGTTGGCGTAGGCGGGGATGGCCCGCTGGAGAGTGCTGTTGTTCCTGCTCAGGCCTTGTTCACCGGAGGTTGTAGGAATGTGGGCAGGTTTTGCTGTGAATGCGGCATCGGACAAACGGGTATTCGGCTACAGGCCGTGATGCATGGCGCCAATGCTCTCGGGCTGGGGTGGTGGAGGGAAAAGGCGATTGTTTTTTGGGTTGGCGAAGTTGGCTGGGTGATTGATCGATTTGGTAACCATTCGCCGATGATGGTAGCTGTTTCGATGTCGGATTTGCCGCTAGGGTTGATTGCGCAGCTGAAGGAAACCGGCTGCTGGAAAATGACCAACCCAGGAGTGTTCACCATGCGTAACAACGTTCTGTCGTACTTGCTGCTGCCGCTGTTCGCCAGCCTGTCCTTTTCCCTTAGCGCCGCCCCGGCCAGTACCACGGCGGTGGCCGAGCCGGTGCCGGTGGTAACCCAGCAGCAGGCCCTGCAGCCGCAGCGGCTGGACCTGAACACGGCTGATGCGCTTACTTTGCAGAAGGAGCTGAACGGGATAGGGAAGGCCAAGGCTGAGGCCATAGTGGCCTACCGGGAGGCCAATGGGCCGTTTGCTTCGGTGGATGAGCTGCTGGAGATCAAGGGGATTGGTAATGCGTTGCTGGAGCGTAACCGGGACAAGGTGATGGTGGAATAAGGGGGAGGGGGCTGGGGTTTGTGTCCTGGCCCTGCCTTTGATGAAGATTCAATTCAGAGAACTGAATCCAAAAGCGGTCCGCGTACCCTGTGGGAGCGGCTTTAGCCGCGAACAACCAAACGCGGTGCATGGCACCGGCTGCGCCGGTATTCGCGGCTAAAGCCGCTCCCACAGGGACCCTGCTGATTCAATGAGTTATGTGCAATTCTATGAAAGCGGCCTTGCGACGGTACATGGACCGTATCAGCGGTCAGATCGTGCCAGCGACCAGCGGGGGTGCTAGCGGTCCTGCGCATCCTTGGCATCCGCTTCGGCATTGCGCTCATGTACCTTGCGCAGCTGTTCTTCGGTCAGTGGCAGTTTTTTTGCGGTGTCGCGCAGCAGCATCAGCCCGCCGACGATCGAGCCGAGGGCTATGATGAGTATCAGCCAGGCATACCAGGGCATTGTCGTTCTCCTTTGCTGGTGATGGGCAGCGCTTGTACAAATGTTGAGCAATTGCCCGTTCCGTTGGTTCAATTATAGGAGCCAGCCACTGTCGGGCCAATTCCGTGACCCGCGGGCCCCAAAGCCTGCGCCACTTCGTTTACAATGCGCGCCGTTTTCGACTTGCCAAGAGACCCTGCCCATGTCCGCCTGCCAGACGCCCCTGATCGTCGCCCTGGATTTCCCTACCCGTGAGGCCGCCCTGAAGCTGGCTGACCAGCTTGACCCTGCGCTGTGCCGGGTGAAGGTTGGCAAGGAGCTGTTCACCAGCAGTGCTTCGGGCATTGTCGAAACCCTGTGCGACAAGGGCTTCGAAGTGTTCCTGGACCTCAAGTTCCACGACATCCCCAACACCACCGCCATGGCGGTGAGGGCTGCGGCCGAGATGGGTGTGTGGATGGTGAACGTGCATTGCTCCGGTGGCCTGCGCATGATGGCGGCCTGCCGCGAAGAGCTGGCCAAGCGCAGCGGCCCGCAGCCGTTGCTGATTGGCGTGACTGTGCTGACCAGCATGGAGCGTGAAGACCTGGCCGGTATCGGCCTGGATGTCGACCCGCAAGAGCAGGTGCTGCGCCTGGCGGCGCTGGCCGAGAAGGCTGGCATGGACGGTTTGGTGTGTTCGGCTCTGGAAGCCCCGGCACTGAAGGCTGCGCACCCGTCGCTGCAACTGGTGACCCCGGGCATTCGCCCGGCGGGCAGTGCGCAGGATGACCAGCGCCGTATCCTCACCCCGCGCCAGGCACTGGATGCGGGTTCGGATTACCTGGTGATCGGCCGGCCGATCAGCCAGGCTGCCGACCCGGCGCAGGCGTTGGCTGCGGTTGTGGCGGAGATTCGTGGGTAAGTAGCCCGCGTTGTGAAGAAAGGCCGGCACGAGAGTGCTGGCCTTTTTTGTTTGGTATATGGCACCGCCTTTGGCGGTGATCGCCGGCAAGCCGGCTCCCACAGAAGAGCGCAGCCTCACAGGCAGAGCTGGACCTGTGTGAGCGGGCGAGTCAGCTTTTGGAGTTTGGGTTGTTCCCTCAAAACCTGTCAGTGCAGTTTGTTCCTGGCCAGTTCGATGTCGTTCATCAGTGCCTTGGCCATGGCCAGCAGGTAATCGGCGGAGCCCAGCAGCTTGTGGTCATCTTCCATGTCGCCTTCGCGCACAAGGTGCTTGATGTAGCCCAGCAGGACTGACACGTGCTCGTAGGCATCATCGATCGGTATGCCGGGCTGTACGCGGAGCAGGTCGAGGGTGGGGTTGCCAGCTTCGAGGAAGGTTTCCAGGCCTGCGGTGAGGATGGGGGAGGGGGTGTACTTTTTCATGGTGAAAATCCAGTGCGTGATGAGGAGCAACCACCCGGATCTTTCTCACGGACAAAGGTGGCAGCCATTGCGCGGGGTGAGAAACCGGTGCACTGACGCCGGCCAAGCCGAAGCCTGCCCGCGAATGGCTGCCATTGAACAGTGGAGCAGCAGTGCATAACAGGTTCTCACACCCGGTCACCAACATGGCGACCCGGTGAAGTTATCCCTGAGGGATTTCCCCGACAATTCAGCTGCTTCCGACCGCTGCGTAGGATAGTTCGCTTGCTGCTTCAAGCTGAAGCGGTGGGGGCAAGGTTCAGGAAAGTCTGACGCGCTGCGAACGCGGTGCTGCAGTTATCGCCGGGGCCGCTGTGCGGCCCAATCGCCGGCAAGCCAGCTCTCATAGAACAACACATGACTCATTAGTTCGACGAGGTTCTGTAGGAGCAGCCTTGTGCTGCGAAGAGGCCGGTACTGACAAAGCCTGTCTGTTGCTTGTACCGGCCTCTTCGCAGCACAAGGCTGCTCCTACAAAGGACGCGTCAGACGAGCGATATTTGTTCTCTGCGCGACAGCGCAGCCCAAAAGGGCTGGGTAATCTCTCACAGGTACAGCGTCGGGCTCAAAGGTGGCGCTGTACCTGTGGGAGCTGGCTTGCCGGCGATGAGGCCAGTGTTGGCTACCTCAATCTCAAACCTTCAGCACCAACTTGCCAAAGTTCTCCCCACTGAACAGCTTCAGCAAGGTCTCGGGGAAGGTCTCCAGCCCTTCCACCACATCCTCCTTGCTCTTCACCTGCCCGCTGGCCAGCCACCCGGCAATCTCCAGCGCGGCCTTGCCGTAATCCTTGGCGTAATCCATCACCACGAAGCCTTCCATACGCGCGCGGTTCACCAGCAAC
Source organism: Pseudomonas sp. C5pp (assembly GCF_000814065.1). Classification (NCBI taxonomy): domain Bacteria; kingdom Pseudomonadati; phylum Pseudomonadota; class Gammaproteobacteria; order Pseudomonadales; family Pseudomonadaceae; genus Pseudomonas; species Pseudomonas sp. C5pp. The sequence continues at coordinate 4,942 of NZ_JWLN01000038.1, forward strand.
GACAGGTAGTTGGCCGGGCCTTTCACCGCTTCCTTGTTGTTGTACTGGCTGATCGCGCCGCAAATCACGATGCGTGCCTTGAAGTTGATGCGGGTCAGCACGGCGTCGAGGATGTCGCCGCCGACGTTGTCGAAGTACACGTCCACGCCTTTGGGGCATTCGCGCTTCAGGCCGGCCAGCACGTCTTCGGCCTTGTAGTCGATCACCCCATCAAAGCCCAGTTCGTCCTTAAGGTACTGGCACTTCTCGGCGCCGCCGGCAATGCCGACCACGCGGCAGCCTTTGATCTTGGCAATTTGCCCGACAATGCTGCCCACCGCGCCAGCCGCGCCGGAAATGACCACGGTGTCACCGGCCTTGGGCTGGCCGACGTCCAGCAGGGCGAAGTAGGCGGTCATGCCGGTCATGCCCAGCGCCGACAGATAGCGGGGCAGGGGGGCCAGGTTGGGGTCGATCTTGTGCAGGCCCTGGGGTTCGCCAGTGAAGTAGTCCTGCACGCCAAGGGCGCCGCTTACATGGTCGCCCGGCTTGTAGGCGGGGTGGTTGGAGGCAACCACTTCGCCAACACCCAGCGCGCGCATCACCTGGCCCAGGGCCACGGGCGGGATGTAGGACTTGCCTTCGTTCATCCAGCCGCGCATGGCCGGGTCCAGCGACAGGTACAGGTTGCGCACCAGCACCTGGCCTTCGCCGGGTTGTTCGGCGGGCACGGTCTCGAAGCTGAAGTCGTCACGGCGCACGGCGCCGACCGGGCGTTTGGCGAGCAGGAAGCGGCGGTTGGTGTTGGTCATGGCGGGTCCTTGTGGGCAATGGAAGGGGGAGGCGTCAAATCTACCCTGTTGATGTAGGCAGGTCCTTAACATCACTGACAAGCATGGTAGCCCAACCGGTGGGGTGATGATGCTGCCCGGGCGGGTGGTGGCTGACTATGCTCTGAACCCCACCAAGCACGCTTTGGAGCACGCGATGAGCATGACCTTTTCCGGCCAGGTAGCCCTGGTCACCGGCGGCGCCGCCGGCATCGGCCGGGCAACCGCCCTGGCTTTCGCCCAGGAGGGCCTGAAGGTGGTGGTGGCCGACCTCGACCCGGCCGGTGGCGAGGCCACTGTGGCCCTGATCCACGCTGCGGGCGGGGAGGCGCTGTTCATTGCCTGCGACGTTACTCGTGACGCCGAGGTGCGCCAACTGCACGAGCGCCTGATCGCTGCCTATGGCCGGCTGGACTATGCCTACAACAACGCAGGTATCGAGATAGAGCAGGGCCGCCTGGCCGAGGGCAGCGAGGCGGAGTTCGATGCCATCATGGGCGTCAACGTGAAGGGTGTGTGGCTGTGCATGAAGTACCAGCTGCCGTTGCTGTTGGCCCAGGGCGGTGGGGCCATCGTCAATACCGCTTCGGTGGCGGGCTTGGGCGCGGCGCCGAAGATGAGCATCTACAGCGCCTCCAAGCACGCGGTGATCGGCCTGACCAAGTCGGCGGCCATCGAATACGCCAAGAAGGGCATCCGGGTGAATGCGGTGTGCCCGGCGGTGATCGACACCGACATGTTCCGCCGCGCCTATGAGGCCGACCCACGCAAGGCCGAGTTTGCCGCTGCCATGCATCCGGTGGGGCGCATTGGCAAGGTCGAGGAAATTGCCAGTGCCGTGCTGTACCTGTGCAGTGATGGCGCGGCGTTCACTACAGGGCATTGCCTGGCGGTGGATGGTGGGGCTACGGCGATCTGAGCCGAAACCGCGTGGCCTTCTTCGCGGGCTTGCCCGCTCCCACAGGTACCCCGCTGCCCTCAGGTCCTGTGATGTCTCTGTGGGAGCGGGCAAGCCCGCGAAGAGGCCCTGGCAGACCACCACAATGCCAGCCCAACAACAACACATCCCACCACCAACACTTCACCAAATACCAGTAAGGCCAGCTGTGACCCTAACCGGTCACTCAGCAGCCCGGTAAAGATCACCGGCAGGCTGAACCCCAGATACGCCAACAGGAAGAACCCGGCACTGGCCCGTGTCTTCTCGTTGCCGGCGAGCTGGTTCACCGCTGCCAGCCCGCCCAGGTAGATAAACCCGTAGCACGCACTGCTGGCCGCCACCGCACCCAGCAATACCGCGCCCAGCTGGCCGCTGTCCGCACCCCAGGCCAGCACGGCATAGCTGCACGGCAGTATCACCAGCCCCAGCAGCGTGGCCGTACGGCTGCGCAGGTGCCGTGCCATGGGCTGGAACAACAACCCGCAGCTGATCACGCAAAAGGTCGAGAACCCTGACCAGGCGCTAAGCCCATGCTGGCGCAGGATGCCCGGCAGCAGGGCGATCACCAGCCCCACGCAGGCCCAAGCCAGCAAAATGGCCAGGCCATAGGCCACGCTGCCACGCGGATAGCAGGGCAGGCGGAGCATGGGGTTGCGTTTTGCCGGGCGTGGGTCCGGCAGGCGCCATACCAGCAGCATGGCCAGCGCCGCCAGCAGCAGTTGCAGGTGGAAACTGCCCGGGGTCAGGCTGGGGCCGCGCAGCAGGAACAGGCTAGTCAGCGCCGCGCCCAGGCCGAAGCCCAGCGAGGTGCTGGCGGTAACCCAGTTGGCGGCGCGGGTGTTGTCCGCGCTGCCCATCAGTTCACCCATGTAGGCGGTGGCCGTGGCCGAGGCCAGGCCGGTACCCAGGCCGAGGAACAGCCGGGCGAGGCCCAGGGTTTCCAGGCTGGGGGCCAGCAGCATCAGCACGGTGGCGACCATCGACAGGGCCAGGGCGGCGAGCACCAATGGCCGGCGCCCAACCCGGTCGGCCAGCCCGCCCAGGGCCAGCAGTACGGGTAGCACGCCGAGCACATAGCCGGAGAAAGCTACTGCGGTGGCGGCGGCGCCTTGGCCGGAGAGGTCGGCGTAGGTGATGTACAGCGGGGCCTGCAGGTTGACCGCCAGGGTGATCAGGCAGAGGGCGAAGGCCAGGCGGGCCGGGGCGGAGGGCATTGGGTAGGATCCTGGTTCTGTAGTGGCTGTACCGGCCCTTTCGCGGGTGAACCCGCTCCCACAGGTACTGCACCGCTCTCGGGTTGGTGCGATCTCTGTGGGAGCGGGTTCACCCGCGAAAGGGCCGGGCCTGTTCACTCTGATGCCAGCCCATTCCGATCACCAGACACACCGCCAACCCTTTTATGCTTAACTGTTCGCTCAAAACCAGCGAACACTTGCCCCATGCACTTGCCCCTCGACCGCACCAGCCCCACCCCGCTGGTGCAGCAACTCACCGACCACCTGCAAACCTGGATCGGCCAGCAACGCCTGCGCCCCGGCGCGCGCCTGCCGTCGATTCGGGCCTTGGCCCGCAGCCAGGCGATCAGTGCGTCGTGCGTGATCGAAGCCTACGACCGCCTGGTCGCCAACGGCTGGCTGGAGGCCCGTCACGGCACCGGCTTTTTCGTCGCCGAGCGCAAACCCGGCCAGGCCGTGGAAGACGCCCAACCCTGGGGCGAGGCCAGCGACGGCAGCTGGCGGCAGTTTCGCGAGGGCCATGACGAATTGCTCAAGCTGGGCTGCGGCTGGCTACCCAGCAGTTGGCGCGCGGCCACCGAGCTGGCCCAGGCAGTGCGCCAGGTAAGCCGTGGCAATCCGCAGGACCTGTTCGACTATTGCCCACCCCTGGGCCTGGCCAGCCTGCGCCAACAGCTGCACAAGCGCCTGGCGCAGCTGGGCATCGCCGCCGGCCCCGAACGTATCCTCACCACCCACGGCGCCAGCCACGGCCTGGACCTGCTGGTGCGCACCCTGCTGCGCCCGGGCGACACGGTCCTTGTGGAAAACCCCGGCTACTACAACCTGTACAACCTGCTGCGCCAACACCAGGTGCGCATGCTGCCGGTGCCGCGCACCGCCGAAGGCCCGGACCTGGCGGCCCTCGAAGCGCTGCTGGCGGCGCACAAACCACGCTGCCTGTTCATCAACAGCCTGTACCACAACCCCACCGGCACCAGCCTGACGCCGAAGGTGGCCTACCGCCTGCTGGAGCTGGCCCGCGAGCACGACCTGCGCATCATCGAGGACGATATCTATGCCGACTTCCAGGAGGGGCCGGCCACCCGGCTGGCCACCCTCGACAGCGAGCAGCGGGTAATCTACATGGCCAGTTTCTCGAAAACCCTCAGCAGCTCGTTGCGGGTCGGCTACTTGGTCGCCGACCCGGTGTTGCTGGCGCGCCTGGCCGAGTTGAAGATGGTCAGCGGCATTGGCACCTCGCGCTTTGCCGAGCAGGTGGTGGGGCAGATGCTGGCCAACGGTAGTTACCGCAAGAGCGTGCAGCGCCTGCGCGTGCGCCTGGGTCAGCACATGGCCAGGCTGCTCGGCCAGCTGGAGCAGGCGGGCTGGCAGGTGTTCTGCGAGCCTTACGGCGGCATGTTCGTCTGGGCTCGGGTGCCGGGGCGGGATTTCGCCAGCCTGGAGCGCCTGGCGCTGGAACACGATGTGCTGCTTACTCCCGGCAGCGCCTTCGATTACCAGGGCGCGGCCAGCGCTTGGCTGCGCATCAATGTCGCTTACGGGCAGGACTCCCGCGCCCAGGCCTTTTTCAAACAAGCGGGGAGCTAGCCTATATATCCTTTTTCTCTATATGTTGATAAGTGGAAAGGCCGTCCTCTTTAACAATCTCACTGTATCCTTGCGCCTTTAGTTGTTCATTGTAGGAGTTCTCGGTGAACCAAGTTGACTTAGTATAGCCGGTAATCTTTTTATTGTCGTATGAAAGCCGCAGTTCGCCGCTGTGGGGTTTGGCTTTGTTGCTAGAGTTCGAATACTCGATCATTGTTATTCTGTCGTTTGTCAGCTTAAGTTGCCATGACTCTGTTTCCTTGTTTGTCAAAGAACTACCTTGTATCGTGATGGCGTCATTGGTTTTGTTGCTGATGTTCCAGTCTATGATTGTGTCGCTAATTAATTGTCGCACTTCTTCGTTGTGTATGTTAAGGAGGCTCCGGCTAAGCGAGTCATCTTTCCAGGAAAATTCCAGATAAGTGCTGTCTGTGTTGTCTTCTTTGCCATTCAAGGATGTGACTTTGTCGTTTCCCCATTTGGTGAAATAGCTCGTAACAGGGTCTTTTGGTCTTTTTTGGAGGGAGATTTTGCATAAAGGCCTGCGCCCTCCGTGGACCTGCGATGGCGCGTAGTGAAACTCGTAGCTTACCCCCATGTCAGTCGATCGGGTAATGCTGGATATGCTCTGATCTTGGCTCCAGAGCAAGTTTTCTAAACTATATGGGTCTGTTGTGCAATCAATCAGGCTGAGCGTTGGCAGGGGGTTGATTACGGCCGAAGAAAGGAGGAACGCTAGTTCCGGTGGAGGTGGGAAGCGTTCTTCGTAGGCTTTGAGGGAGGCTTCGAAGTCAAAAGTACTTCGTTCTGGGAGAAGCTCGCTGCCGAGATACTTAAAGCTTTGGTCTGATTCCGCGGTCTGTTTCTCGCTCCAATTAAAATGGGGCAGGACTTGACCTGCCATGAAAAGATTAAGATGGAAGCTGGCAATTCCAGTGGTGGTGCTGATTAGAATTTCGCTGCGCCCCAGATCAATCTTGATAAAATCTGTTTCCCTGGCTTCTGTGTTCATGATTGCCTCATGTGTGTAATGAATATTTTGCCGTCCTGCTATCACATCAAGCACCCTGCATCGTTGTTCCTTTATCTGCAACTGACAAAAATGCCAGGTGGCAGCAATTGATATTTGTGGAATCAACGGTGCCTGCAATGTCAATCCAGTTCTCCGTTACTCCTGCTGGGTGCTCGGCTACGCTTGCCAGCTTGAAGAGGTGTTAAAAAGCCCGGTAAAGCGACCTTGATATAGTCAATAGCGACGGAACATAGCTATTTGACACTATTCTGACGTCAGGCCCTTGTTCATCGGCTGGCAACGTTGCCACCCTTGGCCTTCGGGATAACCTCGCACGCAGAAGGGGAATCGGCATGGGCACGAGCAAGCACGGTGTGCTGGCGAACCTGGGCATGGCACGCAAACTCGGCCTGGGCTTTGCCCTGGTGCTGGTGCTGACCCTGGCGGTGGCCGGCATTGGCATTGCCGCGTTGCACAGCGTTGGCCAGCGCTTCGACAGCTTGCGCCAGCTGGCCCAGTTCAATACTGACCTGCTGCGCTTGCGCCAGCACGAGCAGGCATTTGCCCTGCGCTCCGACCTGCAGCAGGCCGAGGCCTTGCGCAGCGGCTTGCAGGGCCTGGTCGAACGCGCCCGTGGCCTGCCGGCGCTGGCGGCGGCGGAAACCGACCTGGCAGCCTATGGCCAGGCGTTTGAGGCCTTTGTCGAGGCGGTGCAGGCCAAGGAGCTGGCGCTGGACATGGCCAGTTGGTCGGTGTCCAGCGTGGCCAACAACCTCGACGTACTGCAGGCCGGCCTGGCCGATGACGGCGTGTATACCCTCAAGCAGTCCCAGGGCCAGCAGGGCGGCGCGTTCCTCGAGCAGGCCACGCAGGTGGCGCAGGTGTCGCGGCTGATGCTGCAGGCCATGGACGAAGCGCGGGTACGCCTGGAAAAAAGCCGCAAGGGCGAAGAGGGCGTCAGCCAGGAACGCATCGCCCAGACCGTCGAGGCCGCCAGCCTGGTCAGCCAGTTGCAGGGCGCTGTCAACGATGCCGGCTACCAGAGTGTGCTGGGCGAAGTGGCGGGGCACATCGGCAGCTTCTCGGAAAAGCTCAACGAATACACTGACCAGCTGGCCCGCGAGCAGGGCTTGAAGGCGCAGTTGCAGGCCAGTGCCGAGCAAGTCACCAGTCGGGTCGACCAGGCCTACCTGGGGCAGGAGCAGGCCCTGCAGGGCGAACTGCAACGCAATGCCGTGGCCATCGGCCTGGCTACGGCATTGGCGCTGCTGGTAGGTGTGCTGGCCGCCTGGCTGATCACCCGCGCCGTGGTCGGCCCGCTCAAGCATGTGATTGCCCGCGCCCAGCGCATCGCTGCCGGCGAGCTGAGCTTTGACGCCCAGGCACCACGGCGTGACGAAGTAGGGCAGCTGATGCAGGCCATGCAGCAGATGGCGGCGGGCCTGTCGGGCATTGTCAGCGGTTTGCAGCAGGGCATCGAGCAACTGGCCGGCAATGCGCAGGCGCTTTCGGCGGTGACCGAGCAGACCAACCGCGAGGTGGGCAGCCAGAAGGAAGAGACCGAGCAGGTGGCCACCGCCATGCAACAGATGACCGCCACCGTGCACGATGTGGCGCGTAATGCCGAAGAGGCGGCGCAGGCGGCCCAGGCTGCGGACGAGAAGGTTGATTCCGGGCAGCAGGTGGTGCGCCAGAGCATGCAGCGTATCGAGCAACTGGCGTCGGCGGCGGAGACGGCCAGCGCCGGCATCGACAGCCTCAGTGCCGAGATCCACACCATTGGCGACGTGCTGGAAGTGATCAAGAGCGTGGCCGAACAGACCAACCTGCTGGCGCTGAATGCTGCTATCGAAGCAGCCCGGGCTGGTGAGCAGGGGCGTGGCTTTGCCGTGGTCGCGGATGAAGTGCGTGCGCTGGCGCGGCGTACCCGGCAGTCTACCGAGCAGATCGAGACTTTGGTCGCCAGCCTGCGCGGCAATGCCCAGCAGTCGGTGGCGCAGATTCGCGGCAGTACCGAGCTGGTGCGTTTGGCGGTGGCTGATGCGCTGCAGACCGAAAGCGCGCTGGGCAGCATTGCGGCGGCGGTGTCATTGATTCAGCAGATGAACCAGCAGATTGCCGCGGCGGCCGAGCAGCAGAGCTCGGTGGCAGAAGAGATCAGCCGCAGTGTCACGCAGATCCGTGGTAGTGCCGATCAGGCGGCGTTGGCGATGCAGGACAATGCCCGGTCGAGTATCGAGCTGGCGCAGTTGGGTACCGACCTGAAGGGGATGGTGGGGCATTTCAGGTTGTGATCTGGACCTGGGGCTTGTGTTGCCTGTACCGGCCCCTTCGCGGGTAAACCCGCTCCCACAGGAATACCACAATGCTGAATATTGTGTGATCCCTGTGGGAGCGGGTTTACCCGCGAAGAGGCCAGTACAGGCAACAAATACCTTCAGGCCCTGCGCGGGTTGAGGATCATCAAGGCCAGTACCCCCGCCACAATCCCCCAGAACGCCGAACCAATCGAGAACAAGGTCAGCCCCGAAGCGGTAACCATGAAGGTAATCACCGCCGCCTCCCGCTCGCGCGCTTCGCTCATTGCCACGGTCAGCCCGTTCATGATCGAGCCGAACAGCGCCAGCGCCGCAATCGACAGCACCAGCTCTTTCGGCAGCGCCGCAAACAGCGCCGCCAAGGTCGCGCCGAACACCCCGGCAATGCCATAGAAAATCCCGCACCACACCGCCGCGGTATAGCGCTTGCCCGGGTCTTCATGGGCATGCGGCCCGGTGCAGATTGCCGCGCTGATCGCCGCCAGGTTGACCCCATGCGAACCAAACGGCGCCAGCAGCAGCGAGGCAAAGCCGGTGGCCGAGATCAGCGGCGAGGCCGGCACCTGGTAGCCGTCGGCGCGCAGCACGGCCACACCCGGCATGTTCTGCGAGGTCATCGCCACCACGAACAGCGGAATGCCAATGCTGATGGTCGCCGCCAGCGAGAAGCTTGGCGTGGTCCACACCGGCTTGGCCACCTCCAGCCGGAAGCCGCTGAAGTCCAGCAGGCCCAGGGCGCCGGACAGCGCCGTACCCACCAATAGCGCGGCCAGCACGCAGTAACGCGGCGACAGGCGTTTGACCAGCAGGTAGCTGAAGAACATGCCCAGTACCAGCAGGGTGCGATGCTGTGCGGCAACGAAGATTTCGCTGCCGATCTTGAACAGGATACCCGCCAGCAGCGCCGAGGCCAGCGAGGCCGGGATGCGCTTGACCAGGCGCTCGAAGCTGCCGGTCAGGCCACAGATCAGCACCAGCACGGCACAGGTGATGTAGGCGCCGATCGCTTCGCCATAGCTGACCCCGCCCAGGCTGGTGATCAGCAGGGCGGCGCCGGGGGTGGACCAGGCCACGGTGATCGGTGTGCGGTAACGCAGCGACAGGCCGATGCTGCACACCGCCATGCCGATCGACAACGCCCAGATCCATGAGGAAATCTGCGCGGTGGTCAGCCCGGCTGCCTGGCCGGCCTGGAACATCAGCACCAGCGAGCTGGTATAGCCGGTGAGCATGGCGATGAAGCCGGCGACCACCGCCGACGGGGAGCTGTCTGCCAGGGGCCGCAGGCGTACGGAAGTGGCATCGGTCATGAACAAAATCCTTGTAAAGGTGTAAGCAGTTTTTTCAGACTACAGCGAGCAAGGTTGATCCTTGCCATACAGCGGCCATTGCTTTTAGCCGTACAGTCGCCAACTATTGGGTGAAAATGCAGAACTGCACAGGCAGCCACAAGAATGGTGCCCGCTTTTGTGGGAGCAGCCTTGTGCTGCGAAGAGGCCGTTTCAGCCAATGCAGGTGCTGCGCCTGTAACGGCCTCTTCGCAGCACAAGGCTGCTCCTACAGGGCCAGGCGAGATCTTTGGCATAGAGGGGGAGAGGGGCGATGTACAAGGTCTATGGCGACTACCAGTCGGGCAACTGTTACAAGGTCAAGCTGATGTTGAGCCTGCTGGGCCGGCCATATGAATGGCACCCGGTGGACATCCTCAAGGGCGAGACCGAAACGCCCGAGTTCCTGGCGATGAACCCCAACGGCAAGGTACCGGTGCTGGAGCTGGAAGACGGCAGCTACTTGTGGGAGTCCAATGCCATTCTCAACTACCTGGCCGATGGCAGCGAGTTCCTGCCCACCGAGCCACGCCTGCGCACCCAGGTGCTGCAGTGGCAGTTCTTCGAGCAGTACAGTCATGAGCCGTACATTGCCGTGGCGCGTTTCATCCAGTTCTACCTGGGGTTGCCGGACGAGCGACTGGAGGAGTACCGCAAGCTGCACAAGGGCGGTTACAAGGCACTGAAGGTGATGGAGCGGCAGCTGCAGATGACGCCGTACCTGGTCGGCGAGCAGTATTCGATTGCCGATGTGGCGTTGTATGCCTACACCCATGTGGCGCAGCAGGGCGGGTTCGACCTGGCCGACTACCCCGCAGTGAGGGCCTGGCTGGAGCGGGTCAGCAGCCACCCGCGGCATGTGCCGATGGTGGGTTAGTTTATAGCCTGTGCCGGCCTCTTCGCGGGTAAACCCGCTCTTATCAAACAAAATGCAACCCGCTGTTTTTTAAGCACCTTAGGCTGCCACCAATTGATATCCCAGCTTTCGGGCTTTGCGAAGCAAAGCCCGAAGCTGTCGGTCTTGGCTTTTGGCTTCGAATGCTTCGAGCCCCTGTTCAACATAAGTCTGTTTTTTTGTCAGCAGTGTGTAGACCAGTCGAGCCAGTTGGTGTGCAGTGGCTTTGATGGCGCAACTGGTGTCCATGCGAGTCAATCTGGCTCGATGCGATGCCCCGATGAAACCCTTGTCGTTGCGTGCATTTGAAGCGGCCTGCTTGAGCGCCTGTGCCGCTCGGTTAATGACCTTAGGACCGCCCCCTGATAGCTGGCGGCCGCCTGAGATACGAGTCGGCGGGGCCAACCCTAGCCAGGAGCAAAAGTGCTGGGATGATGGAAATCGTGAGAGATCAGAGCCGATCTCTCCCGCCAGCACCAGGGCGGTGTCCACGCCAATTGTTGGAATAGCGGTCAAATCGACCCCTAGCACCTGCCAGAGGGCTTGGTGTAGCGCTGCCTGTTGAGCGCTCGTCCGGTGTGGGCTTCGCAGCGCTTTCCTGGGTGGTTGTGGTTCATGCTCCAGTACGGGTAGTTGTTCCAATGCCTTTCCGATGACGGCATCGCATTCAGCGATCTGTTGCTCAAGAAAGTCATAGGCTGCGAGCTCCTGCGCCAATGCATGCAGGTGCTCTCGTCGCCAATTGCCATGCAGGCTACGCGCAATGGTGTCTTTACCTGCCTTGATGCGGCCATCGGTCAGCTCAGCCAATCGAACAGGATCTCGCTCACCCGCGATGATTGCTCGCAAAATTCTCATGCCCGTCACGCCTGAAATATCACTGATGACATTGGCCAACTGGATGTTCATTTGGCTCAGTGCCTTCTGTATCCGGTTCAAGGTTTGAGCCTGGTCTTTCACTTTGAAAGCCCGTTGCCTGACCAGTGAGCGAACGCAGCATGTTGGGTCGCTTGGGCGAAAAGCGCCTCGCAAGAGACCATGAGTCATCAGTTGCCAGATCCATTGGCAATCCAGCACGTCAGACTTGCGTCCAGTTATTTGCCGGGTAGCTCGGGCATTAACAAGATAGACCTCGAATCCCCGTTCGCTGAGGATTTCGTAAATCGGAATCCAGTAAACGCCTGTGGACTCCATGGCTACGACCTTGATGGCCAAGCTATCGAGCCAATCGGCCAGCTTGTACAAGTCGTCGGTAAAGGACGTGAATGACTGAACGGCGTTCTCGTACTGGGGATCAACCGCGACAAAGTGTTCTCGACTACCTACATCAATCGCAGCGCAGTCGGGATGAACGATGGTGAAGCGTTGCTTGGAAGGCTTGCGCGCCATGGTGAATACTCGCAGGATAAAGGGCGCGCGGGGCACACGGTGGCGAAAGGGTTCACTCTCTCATACGTGGTCACAGCTGATTCAGCTGATGCCTACAGGGACTTCACGCCGATACCGTGCGGATCACTCTCCCACGCGGGTGTGCTGACACACACCAGTGCTGGCTACGATCTCTGTCCCGCGCGCTCAAACCCTAACAAAGCGAAAGGCGGCTGGCCCTAATAGGCCAGCCGCCTTTTCTTTTTCAAAATGTCAGCGCTGCCACAGATCTGAAGTCATGCGCCTCATGTTTGCTGCGCGACAGCGCAGCCCGGAAGGGCTGGGTGATCTCCCACAGGGAAATCACAGGGCCTGAGGGCAGCGGAGTACCTGTGGGAGCGGGTTTACCCGCGAAAGGGCCAGTACAGGCCACCTGCAAACGGTCAGGCCGACGCGAACCGCTCATCCAGGTAGGCAATGATGGCCTTGGACTCATACATCCAGGTCACCTTGCCCGCTTCTTCAATACGCAGGCACGGCACTTTCACCCGGCCGCCACCTTCCTGCAGGGCCTGGCGGTGCACCGGGTCGTTCTTGGCATCGCGCAGCGCTACCGGCACGTTCAAACGGTGCAGAGTGCGGCGGGTCTTGACGCAGAACGGGCAGGCGTGGAACTGGTACAGCGCCAGGCCCTGGGCCGCTTGCTCGACGCGGGCCTGGGCGGCGGCGTCGCGCTTGCGCTTGGCCGGGCGGCTGATCCAGTCGCCGAACACGATGAGCTGGCCGAGGCCAACCCGCAGGGCTTTGACGATCATGGGCAACTCCTGAAATGAAAAAGCCGACCCGGCAGGGTCGGCTCGGGGTCAGCAGCCAATCACTTGATCAGGCTGAGGAACTCGCTGCGGGTGGCGGCGTTTTCGCGGAACTCACCCAGCATCACCGAGGTGATCATGGTCGAGTTCTGCTTCTCGACACCGCGCATCATCATGCACATGTGCTTGGCTTCGATGACCACGGCAACGCCGGCGGCACCGGTTACCTGCTGCACGGCCTCGGCAACCTGGCGGCTGAGGTTTTCCTGGATCTGCAGGCGGCGAGCGTACATGTCGACGATGCGCGCCACCTTCGACAGGCCCAGTACCTTGCCCTTGGGCAGGTAGGCCACGTGAGCCTTGCCGATGAACGGCAGCATGTGGTGTTCGCACATCGAATACAGCTCGATGTCCCGGACCAGCACCATTTCGCTGTTGTCAGAGCTGAACAGCGCGTTGTTGGTGACTTCTTCCAGTGTTTGCTCATAACCGCGGCAAAGGTACTTCATCGCCTTTGCAGCCCGCTTGGGCGTGTCGAGCAGGCCCTCACGGGAGACGTCCTCGCCAATCTGGCTGAGGATCTCGGTGTAGTTCTGTTCCAGGGACATGGATCTACCTGTGGGAAAAAATCGCAAAAACGAAGGGTACGGCGGTGAGGGCGGCGCTGCAAGCGCGGCGTTACTCGTCGCGGCCTTCGAGCATGGTTCGCTTGAGCATCACATACACTGCGCCGGTGCCGCCGTGGCGGGCGCTGCACGAGGCAAAACCGAGCACCTGCGGGTGCTGGCGCAGCCAGGTGTTGACGTGGCTCTTGATCATCGGGCGCTTGCCGTCCAGGCGCGCGGCCTTGCCGTGGGTAACCCGCACGCAGCGCACTTCCAGTCTGGTGGCCTCGGCGATGAAATCCCACAGGGTTTCGCGGGCCTTTTCCACGGTCATGCCATGCAGGTCGAGGCTGCCCTCGAACGGGATCTGCCCCAGCTTCAGCTTGCGCAGCTGGCCTTCCTGTACGCCATCGCGGCGCCACAGCAACTCATCTTCGGCGCCAACGTCGATGACGAACTGGTCGGACATGCCGTCGATCACCAGCGCCTTGTCACTGCGCACGGTCGCCGCCTGACGCAGGCCGGCCAGCTTCTGGCGGTCGGCCTTGGGCTTGCCGACTTCGGCGCGGTCGTGCCTGATCGGTTTGACACCGCGCACTTCGGCCTTGAACAGGGAAAAATCGTCGTCTTGCATGATGCCTCCACGTGGGCGGCGTAGTTTACGCGACTGTGGGGCCTTGTGCAGCCTGTGCCGGCCCTTTCGCGGGTAAACCCGCTCCCACAGGGACCGCGTCAGCAGTGCCTCAATCGTGTTTTTTCATCAGGTGCGGCGACAGGTTCAGTTCCCGCCCGCGGCGCAGGCGAATGCGGCTGCGCCGCCAGAAGCGCACGCCCAGCCACAGCAGCAGCAAACCGGCCACGGTGAGGATGCCGGCCAGCGGTTTGTTGGCATTGAGCTCCGCCAGGGCAGGGTAGTTGCCCAGCAGGCCGGCAACGCCGGCCATCGCCAGCAGCACGCCAAGGGTCGCCAGCATGGCCGAAAGGCCTGCCGCCAGGCGGGCACCCCAATTACGCGGTTCGCGCGGGCGCAGGCGCTTGGCGTCGAAACTGCCTTTGAGCTTCATTCCGCTCTCCTCTGTGGATATCCGGAATTCGACCTGGGGCCGCCCATCGGGTTCCGCCCGGCTGCCGGGCGGTTGTGCTCAGCCGCTCAGATCAGGCTGGCGGTGGGGGCCACGCAAGCGAAGTTGTCGGCCATCACGGCCATTTCGCACTGGTGGATCTGCGCGGCCGGGATCACCCTATCCTTGAATGCCAGGTCGCGGGTCGCCGAAGCGTCTTCCACCAGGGTGCAGCGGTAACCATAGTCCTTGGCGCGGCGTACCGTGGTGCTGACGCTGGAGTGGCTCATGAAACCGCAGACGATCAGGTCCAGGTGGCCCAGCGCCTGCAGGGTCTCATGCAGCTGGGTGTTCTTGAATGCGTTGGGCATGCGTTTTTCGATGACGATTTCGCCTTCCAGCGGCTCCAGCCCCGGAATGAACTGGCCGGCCGGCCCTTGTGGGTCGAAGCGGCCACCGACAGTGCCCAGGTGGCGAACGTGGATGATCGGACGGCCGCTCTTGCGCGCGGCGTCGAGCAACCTGGCGATGTTGGCCACGGCCTCGTCCATGCCCGACAGCGCCAGGGGCCCGCTGAGGTACTCCTTTTGCGCATCGATGATGATCAGGCTGGCGTGGCTCAGCTTGGCCGGCGGGTAGTCGCGGCCAGTGAGGCGAAACATCGTGGTTGGAACGGACATCAAGGGCTCCTTGGATAGGGCTTTTGTATACCTATTCTCCCCTGCCTTGGCGCCAATGGGAATGGTTGACAACGCAAGCGGCATGGTTACTGGCTTGTGGCTAGCCATTGGGTAAGGCAAAGGAACAAATGTGCGGGTGGGGCTGTTAGACTTTTGTCCGGTCTGAATTAGGAGTACCCCGTGATCACATCCCGCCTGCGCACGCTGCGCGACTACATCCGCTGGGCGGTCAGCCGCTTCCACGAGCACGACCTGTTCTTCGGCCACGGTGCCGACAATGCCTGGGACGAGGCCCGCCTGCTGGTACTGGGGGCGGTGCACCTGCCGTGGGAGGTGGCCGACAGCTATCTGGACTGCATGCTCGAGGACGACGAGCGGGTACGCCTGCAGCACCTGCTCAAGCGCCGTATCGAAGAACGCGTGCCGGCCGCCTACCTGTTGGGCGAGGCCTGGTTCTGCGGCATGTCGTTCATCGTCGACGAGCGCGTGCTGGTGCCGCGTTCGCCGATTGGCGAGCTGATCGAGAAACGCTTCGAGCCGTGGCTGGCGAGCGAGCCGGCGCGCATTCTCGACCTGTGCACCGGTTCTGGCTGCATCGGCATCGTTGCCGCCGACGTGTTCCCCGAGGCCGAGGTAGTGCTGGCCGACCTGTCGTTCGAAGCGCTCGAAGTGGCCAACCAGAACATCGAACGCCACGGTCTGGACGGGCGGGTGTACACCGTGCAGGGCGACGGTTTTGGCGGTTTGCCAGGGCAACGTTTCGACCTGATCCTGTCCAACCCGCCGTATGTCGATGCCGAAGACTTCGACGACATGCCGGCCGAGTACCACCACGAGCCCGAGTTGGGCCTGGCCTGCGGCAACGATGGCCTGGACCTGGTGCGGCGCATGCTGGCCGAGGCGGCGGACCACTTGACCGACAAGGGCTTGCTGATTGTCGAGGTGGGCAACAGCCAGGTGCATGTCGAGGCGCTATACCCCGAGGTGGACTTTGCCTGGCTGGAGTTCGAGCGCGGTGGGCACGGGGTGTTCATGCTGACCGCCGAGCAGTGCCGCCAGCATCAGGAACTGTTCAAGGCCCGGGTCTGATTCCAGGGCCTCTTCGCGGGTAAACCCGCTCCCACAGGTATAGCGTTGCCCTCAGGTGCGACGCGGACCCTGTGGGAGCGGGTTTACCCGCGAATTAGGCGACGCGGTCTCAGCGCGTGGCAATCCAGATCAGCAACCCCGCCTGGAACACCGCAAACGCCACCAGGCAGGTAATGGTAAAGCGCAACCCGCTGTCTTCACGCTGGTACTTGGCAACCCGTTCATCCCGCTCACGCAGTTGCCCTTCCTTCTCCTGCAACTGCTGGTCAGCCTGCTGCAGCAGGCCGGCAGCATCCAGTATCCCCACTCGCTGCAAGCGCTCGCTGTTCCACGCCCCCTTGAGCTCGCCCACCGTCATTTCCACGGTACGGCCCTTCAGATGCTGGCTGTCCTCGTACTCCACCTCGATACCCATCCCGCGCAGGCAGTGGTCACGACGCAGGCGTGAGTCTTCGTTCAGCGCATCCTTGCTCGGCAGCGCCATGCCCTCGATCCGGTAGTGCGACCACTTGCGCTGCAGCCACTGCGCGGCCTGGGCCAGCAGGAAGCGGCCGATGCCACGGTTCAGCGGCTCCAGTTGCAGGCCATGTTCATTGCCAATGCGCACCAGGCGCGCGGAGTGGTCGACGCGAATGTCCAGGCGGTTCTGTTCCTTGTGCACCTTTTGCCCGGGCAGCTGGATTTCCATGCGCAGCAGGCTGTGGGCCTTGTCGTGGCGTTCGGCATAGCCGAACTGCACGAAGCGCAGGGGCCGCGCGCCGGTGTTGCGGTCGGTGGGCAGGGCGGCCAGGCGCAACAGCTGGAAATGTTCGGCGGCCAGCTCGGCCCAGGGCAGGGCAGGGCTTTCCTCGGGCTCTTCGGCTGGCTCTACGGCGGCGGGGGCGGTTGTCATCGGGGCTTGTCCTTGGGTACGGGCATGCGGCAGGGGCTGCGCAGCAGCCCCAAAGTTCCGCTAATACTGAAATATCGGCCGTACCGGCCAAGACCTGAGGGTCAGGCAGAAGGCAAATGCTGGATAAACGTCACAATCTGCTCGCCAAGCTCCCTTGCCAGCGGCAGTTCTGGGTTGAGGTAGCTGTCGCGCTGTTGGCTCATTGCCTTGGGGCTGATGCGCAGCATGTGGTTCATGCCATCGATCAGCACCAGTTGGGCATCCGGCTTGGCCGCCTTCAGTCGTTCGGCGTCGATCACGCCCACCTGCACGTCGTTGCGCCCCTGCACGATCAGCGCGGGCATGGGCAGGCGGGCGAAGGCCGCCGCCGGGTTTTGCTGGAACAGCGAAATCAGGTAGGGCTGCACGCTAGGGCGGAACACCTGACGCAGCGGCGCCGGTACCTCCAGGCTGGTCTGCCCGGCCTGCAGGCGGTCGAGCAGGGCGCTGCCACCAGCCAGTTGTGCCGGCGGCAGGCGCTGTGCCAGCTGTTCGCGCAGCACGTCGGCCAGCGGTCGGCCGCTGCCAGCCAGTGTAATCACCGCGCTGGCGCCGGCCTGCTCGGCGGCCAGGCTGGCGATCAGCGCGCCTTCGCTGTGGCCGATCAGGATCAATGGGCCGAAGCGCGGGTCGGCCTTGAGCTTGCGGCTCCAGGCGACCACGTCGGCTACATAGCGCTCCACGCTCAGGTCACGCTCGTCGGGCGTGGCCGGCTGGCTGGCGGCCACCCCGCGTTTGTCGTAGCGCACGCTGGCGATGTGTTCGTTGGCCAGCAGCAGGGCCAGGCGCTTGAGGTTGTCGACCCGGCCTGACGCCGGGTTGTTGCCGTCTCGGTCGGTGGGGCCGGAGCCGGCGATGATCAGCACCACCGGTGGCGGGGTTGGCTGTTGCGGCAGCAGCAGGCTGCCGTGCAGCACGCCTTGGCCGGTATCGAGGTCGATCGGGCGTTGCAGCACGGTGGGGGCGGCGGCCTGGGCCAGGCCGGTGCACAGCAGGAAGAAGAGGGCGACGAAGCGCGACATCATGCGGTACTACATGGGGAGATGAGGGTTTGACCCAGTGTTTGCGGGAAGGTTCGAAGGGGAGGTTGCCTGTACTGGCCTCTTCGCGGGTAAACCCGCTCCCACAGGTACAGCACAATTTTCGCATCTTGTGACTACCCTGTGGGAGCGGGTTTACCCGCGAAGAGGCCAGTACAGGCGATCAATCCATCTGTATACTGCCGCTTTCGTTCACTTCAGGCAGATCTCGCGGAGCGTCCATGTCCGGCAATACCTACGGCAAGCTGTTCACTGTCACCACCGCTGGCGAGAGCCATGGCCCGGCGTTGGTCGCCATTGTCGATGGATGCCCACCGGGCCTGGAGATTTCTCTCGACGACCTGCAGCACGACCTTGACCGGCGCAAGCCCGGCACCAGCCGGCACACCACCCAGCGCCAGGAAGCCGACGAGGTGGAAATCCTCTCCGGCGTGTTCGAAGGCCGCACCACCGGCTGCTCGATCGGCCTGCTGATCCGCAACACCGACCAGAAGTCCAAGGACTACTCGGCGATCAAGGACCTGTTCCGGCCGGCCCACGCCGACTACACCTACCACCACAAGTACGGCGTTCGCGACTACCGCGGCGGTGGCCGCAGCTCGGCGCGCGAAACCGCCATGCGCGTGGCCGCCGGTGCCATCGCCAAGAAATACCTGGCCACCCAGGGCATCACAGTGCGCGGCTACATGAGCCAGCTGGGCCCGATCGAAATCCCGTTCCAGACCTGGGAGTCGGTGGAGCAGAACGCCTTCTTCAGCCCTGACCCGAGCAAAGTGCCGGAGCTGGAGGCCTACATGGACCAGCTGCGCCGTGACCAGGACTCGGTGGGTGCCAAGATCACCGTGGTCGCCGAAGGCGTCATGCCGGGCCTGGGCGAGCCTATCTTCGACCGCCTCGATGCCGAACTGGCCCACGCGCTGATGAGCATCAACGCGGTCAAGGGCGTGGAGATCGGCGCCGGCTTCGCCAGCGTGGCCCAGCGCGGCACCGAGCACCGTGACGAACTGACCCCGGAAGGCTTCCTCAGCAAC
The DNA here is from genome assembly GCF_000814065.1 of Pseudomonas sp. C5pp. NCBI lineage: Bacteria > Pseudomonadati > Pseudomonadota > Gammaproteobacteria > Pseudomonadales > Pseudomonadaceae > Pseudomonas > Pseudomonas sp. C5pp. The sequence goes on from NZ_JWLN01000038.1 coordinate 23,686, forward strand.
AATGCTGGCGGCATCCTCGGCGGTATTTCCTCGGGCCAGCCGATCGTTGCCCACCTGGCGCTGAAGCCGACCTCCAGCATCACCACCCCGGGCCGCTCCATCGACATCGACGGCAACCCGGTGGACGTCATCACCAAAGGCCGCCACGACCCGTGCGTGGGCATCCGCGCCACGCCGATCGCCGAGGCGATGATGGCCATCGTGCTGATGGACCACCTGCTGCGCCACCGCGCGCAGAATGCCGATGTGAAGGTGAATACCCCGGTGCTGGGTCAGCTCTGATTCGCCAGTACCGGCCTCTTCGCGGGTAAACCCGCTCCCACAGGAATATCACTGGGCCTGAGGGCAGTGGGGTACCTGTGGGAGCGGGTTCACCCGCGAAGAGGCCGGCACAGGTCCCCACAAGGTCACCCCATGCAACCAATCCCCTCCCACAGGAATATCACTGGGCCTGAGGGCAGTGAGGTACCTGTGGGAGCGGGTTTACCCGCGAAGAGGCCGGCACAGGTCCCCACAAGGTCACCCCATGCAACCAATCCCCTACTGGCGCCTGTCCAGCTTCTACCTGTTCTACTTCGCCCTGCTCGGTTCCACCGCCCCGTTCCTGGCGCTGTACTTCGACCACCTGGGCTTCTCTCCGGCACGCATCGGCGAGCTGGTGGCCATCCCCATGCTCATGCGCTGCATCGCCCCCAACCTGTGGGGCTGGCTGGGTGACCGCACTGGCCAGCGCTTGCTGATCGTGCGCCTGGGCGCGCTATCTACCCTGGCCACCTTCGCCCTGATCTTCCTTGGCAAAAGCTACGCCTGGCTGGCGCTGGTCATGGCCCTGCACGCATTCTTCTGGCATGCGGTGCTGCCGCAGTTCGAGGTCATCACCCTGGCCCACCTGCACGGGCAAACCGCGCGCTACAGCCAGGTGCGCCTGTGGGGCTCGATCGGCTTCATCCTAACCGTGGTCGGCCTGGGCCGGCTGTTCGAGTGGCTGAGCCTGGACATCTACCCGGTGGCGCTGGTCACTATCATGGCCGGCATCGTCGCCGCCAGCCTGTGGGTGCCCAATGCCCAGCCGGTGGAGCAGGGCGAGCGCAGTGGCGCGGGCGGTTTCCTGCAGCAACTGCGGGCGCCCGGGGTGGTCGCGTTCTACGTCTGCGTGGCACTGATGCAACTCAGCCACGGGCCGTACTACACCTTCCTCACTCTGCACCTGGAACACTTGGGCTATGCCAGGGGGGCCATCGGTCTGCTGTGGGCACTGGGGGTGGTGGCTGAAGTACTGGTGTTCATGGCCATGAGCCGTATCTTCGCGCGGTTTTCGGTGCAGCGGGTGCTGCTGGCCAGCTTCGTGCTGGCGGCGCTGCGCTGGCTGTTGCTGGGCAACCTGGCCGGCGAGCCGGCGGTGCTGGTGTTTGCCCAGGTGTTGCACGCGGCCACCTTCGGCTGCTTCCATGCCGCCAGCATCGCTTTCGTGCAGGCCAGCTTCGGTGCCCGCCAGCAGGGCCAGGGCCAGGCGCTGTATGCGGCGCTGTCGGGCACTGGCGGTGCGCTGGGGGCATTGTATTCGGGCTACAGCTGGAAACTGCTGGGGCCCACCTTCACCTTTGGTATGGCCAGTGCCGCAGCCTTGGCTGCAGCCGTTATCATTGCCCTTTGTTCGCAACCGACCAGGACCCGCCCCTGATGAGCATTCTCAGCGTTTTCCACCCCTCTAGCCCGGAACTGCCGAACAAGGTGTTGACCCACCACGACGATATCGTTGCCACCCTGGCCGAGCAGGGCGTGCGCTTTGCCCATGCCGAGCATGGCCTGCGTGTGCGCCCTGGCTCCGCCCAGGAGGAGGTACTGGAGGCCTGTCGCGAGCACCTTGACCAGCTGATGACGGCGCATGGCAGCAAGGCTTTCGTGGTACTCAACCGTGAGGGTGAGGCCCCTGCGCAGGTGGACGTTCGCGATGAGCATGTGCATGACGCCGACGAAGTGTTTGCCGTAGTCAGCGGGCGGGCTCAGGTTGGCCTGCGTGCGGGGGATTGGGTGTATTCGGTGCTGTGCGAGAAGGGCGACCAGCTGGTGCTGCCGGCGGGGACTCGGCGCTGGGTCGAGCTGGGCGCTACACCGTTTTGCTTGGCGTTGCGGTTGTACGGCAGCGAGGAAGGGATGCAGCCGAGGTTTACCGGGGATGTGACTGCGCGGGCGTTTCTGGGCATTGATGAGTTGTGATGGCTTTGCCGGCCTCTTCGCAGCACAAGGCTGCTCCTACAAGTAAAACGCGAAGCTTGAGGCCAGCGCGGGCCCTGTAGGAGCAGCCTTGTGCTGCGAAGAGGCCAGATCAACCAACAAAAAACTCAGCGATAAGTCGGCAGGGCAAACCGCTGCTGGCTCTGCAGCATCGAAATCACCGGCAATTCACTGGCCTGCTCAGCCAAATCGCGGCGAATCGCACTGATCGCCCAGGACAGCTGCTCGGCACTGTGCAATTGCGCGTAGGTCAGCACGCGGCGGGTGACCTTGCCATCAGCTGCGCGCAGGGTCAGCAGCACACCGCCATCTGGGCGGGCCTGTGTATTCACCTGGTAGGCCGAAAATACCGAAACGAACTTTTCCTGGATGAGGTCCATATCAACTCCTGGCTGTTGCGTGGCAGACGTGAGTTGATGGTTGCAGTGACCGTGCCAGGAAGCATTTTCTGAAAAAACCCTTTAATTTCAGTCGATTACGTATTTTTTGCCGAGACGCTGTCGTGCAACCTGCATGGTCGTGCATTTTGCACAGTGCATATTGCACGACCCGCGGCCAGCTATCGCCCCGATAGAATCTGAACCTTTGACCCGGCAGCCTTGCCTGACAAAGACTTGGGCAACGATTTCTGCCAGGAGGTTCCAAATGTCCAGCCAACCCACGCCCACCACCATGACCGACGACGAGACCGCCGCCTTTGCCGAGCAGGTGTTCGAACGTGCCCGACAGGGCGATGCCGAGATGCTCGGGCGCCTGCTAGCCAGCGGCCTGCCGGCCAACCTGCGCAACCACAAGGGCGACACCCTGCTGATGCTGGCCAGCTACCACGGCCACCACGACGCAGTGCGTGTGCTGCTGGCGCATGGCGCCGACCCGCTGATTGCCAACGATAACGGCCAACTGCCCATCGCCGGCGCCGCGTTCAAGGGTGACCTGGCCATGATTCGCCTGTTGCTGGAACACGGCGTACCGGTGGACGCCGCCGCGCAGGATGGCCGCACCGCACTGATGCTGGCAGCCATGTTCAACCGCAGCGAAATCCTCGAGTACCTGCTGGCCCAGGGTGCCGACCCGGCCCGCCAGGATGCCCGTGGTACCACCGCACTGATGGCAGCGCAAACCATGGGGGCCGTGGACGCCGCAGCGCGGCTGCAAGTGCTGGCCGGCTAACCGCAAGGGGGCATTTGCGGCTATCCTTGGCGACTTTTCACCCGTCGCAGGCCCCCTTTCATGAAAACTCAGTTGCTCGAATTCATCAGCCTCATTGGCGCTGGCTGCATGCGCGAGGAAGACATCGAGCGCATCGCCGACGAGGCCGCCCAGGCCTACGCCGACCCCGCCGCCTTCCTGGCCGCCAACCCCGACATCAACTACGACGACAGTTTCCCCATTCCGCTGGGCGAATGGGTGGTGCTGGGCAGCCTGCCGGACACCGTGGTGTTCCAGGCCGACAGCTACCAGGACCTGTTCCAGCAGATCAGCGACTCGTTCGACCAGAGCGTGCCGTTCACCCTCAAGCCCAAACAACTGGCCCGCACCGAGCCGCTGACCGCGCTCAATCGCATTCAGGTGCAGATGGGGGCGCTGAACAAGGAGGCGGGTGGGTATGTGCTGCTCAACTTCAGCCAGTTGCTGGATGACGAGCTGCAGATGGTGATGGTAGGGCAGAACGACCTGGCGCGGGTGCTGGAGCTGGGGGCTGAGGTGGGGATCAAGGTCGAGCCGGCGCTGGAGGCGTTGAAGGTCGCCGTACACGTCTGATTTCCGCGTTTGCTTCTTCGCGGGTAAACCCGCTCCCACAGGGATATCACTTCCCTCGGGCCCAGTGAGATCCCTGTGGGAGCGGGTTTACCCGCGAAGAGGCTGGCACAGGCAGCTTCAATCTTCAGCCCAGCGCGGTATCGAGGAACATCATCACCGCAAACCCACCCATCAACCCCAGGGTCGCCGCAGTCTGGTGCCCATTGCGGTGGGTTTCGGGAATCACCTCGTGGCTCACCACAAAAATCATCGCTCCGGCCGCCAGCCCCATGCTGACCGGGTAGGCCAAGGCAAAGCCGGTCGAAATCCCCAGGCCGATCACCGCACCCAGCGGCTCCATCAGCCCCGACCCGATCGCCACCAGCGCGGCTTTCAGGTTCGACAACCCGGTAGCGCGCAAGGCCAGCGCCACGGCCAACCCCTCGGGGATGTCCTGAATGGCAATGGCGCTGGTCAGCGGCAGGCCGATGTTCATGTCGCCATTGGCAAAGCTCACGCCAATGGCCATGCCCTCAGGCAGGTTGTGCAGGGTAATCGCCAGCACAAACAACCATACCCGGCTGATGCGCTCGGCCTCCGGGCCGCAAGGGCCGGTGCTTTCGTGTTCATGCGGGGTGAAGCGATCCAGGCCCAGCATCAGCAGCACGCCCAGGCCCATGCCCAGCACCACGGTAAAGGCCGCGGCCGGGCCGTTGCCGGTAATTTCGCGGGCGGCATCCAGGCCCGGCAGAATCAGCGAAAACGAACTGGCCGCCAGCATCATGCCGGCGGCAAAACCCAGCATCACATCCTGGGTGCGGGCCCTGACATCGCGCAGCACCACTGCCAGCACTGCGCCCAGCGCCGTGGCGCCAAAGCCGGACAACCCGCCCAGCATGGCCAGGTGCAGGTTGTCGGCATGGTCGCCGTTCACTGCGTTCCACAGGCTGGCGGCCAGCAGTAGCAACACCGCCAGCAGGCTCAACCCCAGGCCGGCGCTGAGCCACGGGGTGTTCACGGCCTGCTGGCGCCAGGCGTTCAGCAGCGAGGTTGGGGCGGCGCTTTGAGTGTGGGCGGGGGGCATGTGAACCTCGAATCAGTGAATAACGGCAGTCTACTCAGGGACCTGCGCCAATCGCCAAGGATTCCCTTCTATCGCCTTGATAGCTGACTATGCTGTGCAGCAAAGCCTTTGACAGGAGTTTTGGCATGGGGTCGACGTTCAACAGCCTGGTCGGGCTGATCATCCTGGCGCTGGATATCTGGGCCATCCTGAATGTGATCAAGAGTGGCAGCGAAGTGGGCATCAAGGTGTTGTGGATCCTGCTCATCGCCTTGCTGCCGGTGGTGGGGCTGGTGATCTGGGCGATCGCCGGGCCGCGGGGGAATGTGCGGATCTGAATGGCTGTGCTGGCCTCTTCGCGGGCACGCCCGCTCCCACAGGGGGATCACTGGACCTGAGGGCAGTGATCTTCCTGTGGGAGCGGGCGTGCCCGCGAAGAGGCCGTAACAGACAAAAGCGGCAACACCCCCGTGACAAAATTTTCACATTGGTTTAAACAGAATCCGCACCCGCACAATGCTGCGTTGGTAAACACCTGCGCCATCTCCGCAAACCCGCAATCCTAGGACCTTCCCATTCATGGCTAACCTGGACGCCTTGAAGCAACGGGGCGCGCGAGCGTCGTTCTCGCCCACTCTGAAATCCCACCTGGCCTACACCCTGCTCAGTGGCCTGGTGATCATGCTGATGCTCAGCCTCGTGCGCCTGGCGCTGCTGGTCTACAACAGCGACATGATCGGCGATACCCCCAGCGCGACCGTCGCAGAAGGCTTCCTCAACGGTTTGCGCTTCGACCTGCGGGTAGTGGTGTACATCAGCATTCCGCTGCTGCTGGCCATCCTCAGTCCCTGGGCCATGGCCCGGCGTGGCCTGTTCCGTTTCTGGTTGACCATCACCTCAAGCGTGGTGATGTTCCTCGGCCTGATGGAAATGGACTTCTATCGCGAGTTCCACCAGCGCCTCAACGGTTTGGTGTTCCAGTACATCAAGGAAGACCCGAAGACCGTGCTGAGCATGCTCTGGTACGGCTTCCCGGTGGTGCGCTACCTGCTGGCCTGGCTGTTCGGCACCTGGCTGCTGAGCCTGCTGTTCAAGGGCATCGACCGCATGACCCGTGGCAACGGTGCCGGCGAGGTCGCCCTGCAGCGCCGTGCAGCGCCGTGGTACAACCGCCTGGCGGTGTTCATGGTGATCCTGCTGGTGGCCGTGGTCGCCGCCCGTGGCACCCTGCGTCAGGGCCCGCCGATGCGCTGGGGTGATGCCTTCACCACCGATTCCAACTTCGTCAACCAGCTGGGCCTGAACGGCACCCTGACCCTGATCGATGCTGCCAAGAGCCGCTTCGGCGAAGACCGCGCCAACATCTGGAAGCCGGTGCTGGAGCAGGACGTGGCCACGCAGAGCGTGCGCGAGCAGCTGCTGACCGCCCACGACACCCTGGTCGATGCCGACGAGGCTGCAATCCGCCGCGACTTCGTGCCGCCGGCCGAGCGCACCCTGCCGATCAAGAACGTGGTGGTGATCCTGATGGAAAGCTTCGCTGGCCACTCGGTGGGCGCGCTGGGTAGCCCCAACAACATCACCCCGTACTTCGACAAGCTGGCCAAAGAGGGCCTGCTGTTCGACCGCTTCTTCTCCAACGGCACCCATACCCACCAGGGCATGTTCGCCACCATGGCCTGCTTCCCCAACCTGCCAGGCTTCGAGTACCTGATGCAGACCCCGGAAGGCGGCCACAAGCTCTCCGGCCTGCCAGCCTTGCTCAGCGCCCGCGATTACGACGACGTTTACGTCTACAACGGCGACTTTGCCTGGGACAACCAGTCCGGGTTCTTCGGCAACCAGGGCATGACCACCTTCATTGGCCGTAACGACTTCGTCAACCCGGTGTTCTCCGACCCGACCTGGGGCGTGTCCGACCAGGACATGTTCGACCGCGGCGCCGAAGAGCTGGCCAAGCACGATGGCAAGAAGCCGATCTACGCGCTGCTGCAGACCCTGTCCAACCACACCCCGTACGCGCTGCCCAAAGACCTGCCGGTAGAGCCGGTAACCGGCCAGGGCCGCCTGGACGAGCACCTCACTGCCATGCGCTATTCGGACTGGGCGCTGGGGCAGTTCTTCGAGAAGGCGCGCAAGGAGCCGTACTTCAAGGAAACCCTGTTCGTCATCGTTGGCGACCATGGCTTTGGCAACCACCAGCAGGTCACCGAGCTGGACCTGGGCCGCTTCAACGTGCCGCTGCTGCTGATTGCCCCAGGCATCCAGGAGAAGTTCGGTGCGGTCAACCACACCGTGGGCACCCAGGTCGACATCGTGCCGACCATCATGGGCCGCCTGGGTGGCCAGGCCCGTCACCAGTGCTGGGGCCGCGACCTGCTCAACCTGCCTGAGGGCGACCAGGGCATGGGCATGATCAAGCCATCGGGCAGCGAGCAGATCGTCGGCCTGGTACAGGGCGACCGTATCCTGATCGAGTCCAAGGACATGACCCCGCGCATGTACCGCTACCAGCTGGGCAGCGAGTTCAAGGCCGAGCTGATCGAAAGCCCGGACCAGCCGGAAATGCTGAAGAAGCTGGAAGCGTATATCCAGACTGCGACCAAGAGCTTGCTGGATAACACTGCTGGTGTAGTGCACGGCACGCCTAAGTAAGGCTGCAACAGGGGCCGCTTTGCGGCCCATTCGCGGGTAAACCCGCTCCCACAGGGATTTCACAGGGTCTGAGGGCAGTGATATCCCTGTGGGAGCGGGTTTACCCGCGAAGAGGCCGGCACAGACTGAACATTCTCCCCACCTCAAGGTCACTTGTTTCAGGCATTACACACCTGGTGTTCGTTGACTGAGAGGGTTCGTTCAATGAAAGAGTGGGAAGTCATCTTTGCCGACCAGAAAGGCGTGCTCACCACCCTGACGCTGCGCGGCGACCAGTGCCCCAGCGAAGAGGACGCCGCGCGGGCCATCCGTTCGCACCTGTTCCCGGTGATGGACGAGCTGGACCTCAACGACTTCCAGGACCGCACCATTTCCCCCACCGCACGCTGGCTGAAGGAGCAGAGTGGCGTGACCATCACCAGCATCCACGAAACGCCCTGAACCACACGTTTGCGTGGTGCCCTGGCAGGCACTACGCTGCATGAAGGTGCCGGCCTATTCTGCGGGTCGGCACCGCATCCCTTCGCGTCTTGCATCAGCTCGAACTGCCCGGCCGCTGCCGGCAGGTGCGTAGTGCACGGAAAGTCTATCCATCGCATTATTCAGGAGGACGTTTCATGAGCAGCCAGAACGACGATATCAGCAGCAACGTCCTGCGCCAGATGAAGGCAGGCGGTTTCGACTTCACCCAGATCCATCCCATCGAGTTCTACGCCATATTCCCCGACGAAGCAGGGGCCCGCCGTGCGGCCGGGCAGTTTCGTGGGGAATCGCTGAATGCCCAGGTCAAGGAGCTGGGCGACGGTGCATGGCATCTGGAACTGAGCAAGGTCATGTATGCCACCCATGGCGGGATTGGCGACTTTGAAGAGGCCTTCGAGCAGCTGGTGACACCTTATGGCGGTGAGGTGGAAGGGTGGGGGGTCAAGCAGGAGCGGCCCATAGCCTGAGAGTTTTGTGTTGCCTTCTTCGCGGGCAAGCCCGCGAAGAAGCACACACAGCCCTCAAGGCCTGCGCCCAGCCATATGCCCCAGGTAAGCCAGCAATTCATCCAGCTCCGATTCACTCAAGACACTCTCTGCAAACCCCGGCATCTTTGCCTGCGGCCACTGCCGCAGGCTTTGCGGGTCACGAATCAGCTGGCGTAGATATTCAGGCCGAAAATACTCGGTCGGGTTATGCGGCATATTCAGGTCCGGCCCCACCTGTGCATCCCCTGCGCCATTCAACCTATGACACGCCAGGCAATTCTGCTGGAACAAGGCAAAGCCTCGGCGCACCGGGCTGTCGGCCGGCAACTTGGGGTCGGGCAGCAGCGCCGGAAAACGCGCTTCGACGGAGGCCAGCTTGCGAATCGTGGAAATCTGGAACGGCCACTGCTCCGGGCGGATACCGCTGGCCTGCGGTGCAGTCCACACCAGGTAGAACGGTCCTGCACTCGGCTTGCCTTGGCCCAGTGGTGGCCATGGCCGGTCAGGTTCCTCCACCGCCAGCCAGGCCTGTGCCGGCCCCTGCTGCAACAGTGGCGCTGCGGGCATTTCGGCGGCAAAACCGTCCAGCGCCACTGCCTGCAGGTGGTCGCTGGCGCTCACGCCGTCCAGCAGCGCGGCCAGCGGCACAGCCCGATAACGCATGGGCTGCTTGTAGGAAACGTCCTGGTCGATGCTGATGTCCCGGGCCTGCGGGTGGTCGAGCAGTTCTTCACTGCTCCATTGGCGCGTCGTGGCGCCCAGTTCAAGGTGCAGTTGCGCCGCCGACAGCGGCAGGCTCAGGAGCAACACTAACAGTGCAAGGCAGTGGCGCATGGGTAATCTCCGACCATCAAGGCCAGCAGGTTACCTGTGCGTTGCCTGTTGGCGCCACAGCGGCAGTCAGCCGAACAAACGTGTGAGGTTCGGCAGGATCAGCAGCAAAGTCGTGGCGAAGAGAATGAGCCCAGCTTGGCGAATTTTCGATTGTCTGAACATGGCGGACCGCCTTCTTGTTGTTATTCCTGAATACCCGTTGGCTTCCCTGTCGAGCTTCGGGTCGATCGCAGTGGCGTTGCGTGACGCCTGAACTGCCTGCCTCTTGAGAGTGGATATACAACCAACAGTAGGGTGTGCGTCATCCATGTTTGAGAACCCTTTGTTCTAATACTATGGGTCGTTGATTTCGTCTGGCTATGAGGCCAAGTGCCAGCCAGCTGGCATGCTCTCGCTAGACGGTGGCGCAAGTGCCAGCAGGGCACCGACGAAATGTGACCGTTCGTCAGTGCGGCCTACTTGCTTGTACGTGCCTTTCGCGTCAGTCTCTACAGCAGATTCCCACCCATGTCGTTCAGGACTATCCCTATGTCGTTACGCATCTGCATCCTTGAAACCGATGTCCTGCGACCGGAGTTGACCGCGCAGTACCAGGGCTACGGCAGGATGTTCGAGCAGCTCTTCTCGCGTCAGCCGATCGCCGCCGAATTTCGTGTGTACAACGTGATGAACGGCGATTACCCCGCCGACAATGAAGTGTTCGATGCCTATCTAGTGACGGGCAGCAAGGCCGACTCGTTTGGTACCGACCCATGGATCCAGACGCTCAAGGCCTACCTGCTGAAGCTGTACGAGCGTGGCGAGAAGTTGCTGGGTGTATGTTTCGGCCACCAGTTGCTGGCGTTGACCCTGGGTGGCAAGGCCGAGCGTGCGGAACAGGGCTGGGGTGTGGGTATCCACCGCTATTCGCTGGCGGCCCATGCGCCGTGGATGGACCCGGAGGTATCGGAGCTGACCTTGCTGATCAGCCACCAGGACCAGGTGACCGAGCTGCCGGAAGGCGCCACGGTGATCGCCTCCAGCGATTTCTGCCCGAACGCTGCGTACCACATTCGTGACCAGGTGCTGTGCTTCCAGGGGCACCCCGAGTTCGTGCACGACTACTCTCGCGCGCTGCTCGATGCGCGCCAGGAGTATCTGGGGGATGAGGTGTACCACAAGGCCGTGGCCAGCCTGGCCACCGAGCACCAGGGCGACCTGGTGGGGGAGTGGATGTTGCGGTTTATCCAGCAACCGGTGAGCAAACACGACGCGGCCTGAAGCCGAGCGCTGTTTTTGTAGGAGCAGCCTTGTGCTGCGAAGAGGCCCTCACGACCACATAGCATATGTTGGTCTTGCCGGCCTTTTCGCAGCACAAGGCTGCTCCTACAGGAAGCGCGCCGGGCCTGGGGTCAAAGCCAGCCAGACTTCTTGAAGCTGGCATACAGCGCGGTACAGCCCAGCCCAATCACCCCCAGTACCCCGAAGTACCCATAGTGCCACCCCAACTCCGGCATGTTCTGGAAGTTCATCCCGTAAACCCCGGCAATTGCCGTGGGGAACGCCAGGATCGCCGCCCAGGCTGCAAACTTGCGCTGCACGATGCTCTGCCGTGACGACTCCAGCAGCATGCCGATCTCGATGGTCTGGCTGGCGATGTCACGGATACCGGCCAGGTCTTCCATCTGCCGCGTCACGTGGATTTGCACGTCACGGAAGTACGGGCGCATGTTCTTGTCGATGAACGGGAAGCTCAGGCGCTGCAGTTCCTCGCTCACTTCCACCATCGGTGCCACGTAGCGGCGCAGGCGCAGGATGTCGCGGCGCAGGCTATGCAAGCGGCGGATATCGTCCTCTTGCAGCGAACCGCCAAGCACGCTCTGCTCCAGCTCTTCGATCTCGCCATGAATGGCCTCGCTGACCGGCTGGTAGTTCTCGGTGACGAAGTCGAGCAGGGCGTACAGCACGAAGTCTTCGCCGTGCTCCAGCAGCAACGGCCGCGCCTCGCAGCGTTGGCGCACCAGGGCATAGGATTTGGAGTGGCCGTTGCGGCAGGTGATGATGTAGCCGTTGCCGGCGAAGATGTGGGTTTCGATGAACTCCAGCTTGCCTTCGTGGCGCACCGGCGAATAGGTGACGATGAACAGGGCGTCGCCGAAGGTTTCCAGCTTGGGCCGGCTGTGCTTTTCCAGGGCGTCTTCGATGGCCAGTTCGTGCAAATTGAACTGGCATTGCAGGTTGGCCAGTTCCTCAGCGTTGGGCTCTTCCAGGCCAATCCACACAAAATGCCCTGGCTTGCGTGCCCATTCGCTGCCTTCGTCGATGCTGATGTTGGTGACCTTTCTGCCGGCGCTGTATACCGCCGATGCCACGACTCGACCCATGGTTGTTCGCTTATTCCGGTTGGACACGGGTTACAGCTTGGGCTGTAGTGGGCTCAAGAGCAACCTAGCTCTTGGCCAGTTCCCCTTCCATGCGGTCGATGCATTGCTGCATCTGCCCGCGGCACTGTTCGATCAGCGCCGGCAGGTCCTGCAGGGTCATGCCCGCCGTGGCGATCGGTGGCAGCGAGCGCACGATCACCGTGCGCTGGCGCCAGCTGTTCAGGCTGAGGCGCCCGGCATAGCGGCTGACGCACACCGGCACGATCGGCACACCCGCCTCGATGGCCATGTGAAACGCGCCCTTCTTGAAGGCCAGCAGGTGCTCGCCGGGATTGCGCGTGCCTTCGGGGAAAATCCAGATCGAGGTGTCGTCCTGCAGTACCCGGGTGGTCTTCTGCATGGCCTTGCGTGCCTGGTAGGCATTCTTGCGGTCGACCAGCACGTTGCCACCCAGCCAGAACAGCTGGCCGAACAGCGGGATCCAGCCCAGGCTTTTCTTGCCGATGGCGACGGTGCGCTGCGGCACCACCTGGCCTAGCACGAACAAGTCGAAGTTGGACTGGTGGTTGGCGACGATCACGCAGCCTGGCGGCTGGTCCCACAGCGGGCCGACTTCGGCCTTGACCCTGATGCGCATCAGCCAGGTGGCCGGCAGGCTGTAGAGGCGGGCGAAGACGCGGCTGTTGTCGGGGTTGAAGGGGCGGCACAGGCCAACGACCAGGCCCAGGGCCCCAACCACAAGGAAATGCAGCGCCAGCAGGAACATGCGCAATGAATAAAGCATGGTACGACTCACACCAGACAGTCGCCGGGCAGTGTACGGATGTGCACTGGTCGGGGCAAACCCTGGTGCAAGCTTGTACTGGCCCTTTCGCGGGTGAACCCGCTCCCACGGGTACCTCACTGCTCTTGAGGCATGCGATATCCCTGTGGGAGCGGGTTCACCCGCGAAGAGGCCGGTACGGTCAACCTGTATAGTGCTGATCCAGCTCGATCGCCTTGTCCAGCGCCTCCAGCAGCTCTTTGCGCACCTTCAGCTTGGTGTGCTTGTGCGCCAGCATGTTCAGCTTCTTCAGCTCCCGCGCTTTCTCCAGTGCTGCATCCTGCAACTGCTCGGCCGGCACCACCTTGTCGAGGAAGCCGGCATCCACCGCGCCCTGCGGGTCAAACACCTCGGCATTGATCACCGAGCGGTGGAAGGCCGAGCGGCGCAGGCGGTCGCGGGCCAGTTCGATGCCGGCATGGTGCATGGTCATGCCGATCTGCACTTCGTTCAGGCACACCTTGTACGGCCCTTCGACGCCAATGCGATAGTCGCCCGACAGCAGCAGGAAGGCGCCCTTGGCCACGGCGTTGCCCGGGCAGGCGACCACTACCGGGAACGGGTGCGACAGCAGGCGGCGGGCGAGGGTGGAGCCGGCGGTGACCAGGCTGATCGCCTCCTTGGGGCCGCTGGTCATCACCTTGAGGTCGTAGCCGCCAGACAGGATGCCGGGCTGCCCGGTGATGATCACCACCGCGCGCTCTTCGGTGGCGCGGTCGAGCGCGGCGTTGAAGGCGGCGATGACGTCTGGCGAGATGGCGTTGACCTTGCCGTTGTTCAGGGTCAGGGTGACGATGCCGTCTTCGGCGTGGTAGGTAATCAGCTCGCTCATGGCAGAGTCCTTTTGTTGGCGTGGCGACGACGTTACCCAGCGCCAGGGGCGAGGTAAAGCAGTAAGGCTGACTGGTCGGTCAGCGTTCGCCGGGGCTCAAATGCAAATGCATGAAAAAATTGAAAAAAATGCTTGCCAAAGGGAAGGTCTTTCACTAAATTAGCGCACCTCGACAGGCTGCAAGGCTTGAAGAGAAACGGTGAAGTGTCCGAGTGGTCGAAGGAGCACGCCTGGAAAGTGTGTATACGAGAAATCGTATCAAGGGTTCAAATCCCTTCTTCACCGCCACATTCTACGAAGAGCCCCCGAGCTGAAAAGCCGGGGGCTTTTTGTTTTTGGGCCTTTGGGGGCCGCTTTGCGGCCCTTTCGCGACACAAGGCCGCTCCTACAGGGACCGCGTACGCCTGTAGGAGCGGCCTTGTGTCGCGAAGGGGCGCAACGCGCCCCCAAAATTCTAGAAGCTGACCGAAGCCGAAAGCCGAGCCGTCCGCGGCGCTCCCTGGAACAGGTAGTTATCCCCCAGGTAATCCCCCACATCGCGCCAATAACGCTTGTCGAACACGTTATCCACAGTCAGCCGCAGCACCGTGTCATACCCCCCCATACGCGTACGGTAGCGGCTACCCACATCGAACACCGCATACCCACCAACTTCCACATTCCCCGCCTGGCTCGCATATTTGCTGGCGCTGTAGCGCGCCCCGCCCAGCAGTGCCAACCCCGGTACCGGCAGGGTGTATTCCGCCTGCAACGCCGCCCGGAACCTGGGCACGTTGATCGCCTGGTGGCCCTCATAGGCATCGGTATCGCTGTTCTGCACCCGCGCCCGAATCGCCGCAGCGCTGGCCTGCACCTGCAGGTTCGAGGTCACCCAGCCGCTGGCGCCCAGTTCCAGGCCGGTGTTCTTCTGCTGGCCTTGCTGCACGTAGGTGAAAGTGCCGGAGCCGTCCGGGCGCGCGTACTGGTACGCCTGGCGTATCTGGAACAGTGCGGCACTGAAGCTCAGGCCTTGCCAGTCATGCTTGAGGCCTAGTTCCAGTTGGTGTGAGGTCGTCGGTGCCAGGATTTCGAATCTGTTCTCGGCGAACCACGGTGCGGTACCGCCTGCCGACAGGCCTTTGGAATAACTGGCATATACCGAGGTATCCGGCTGCGGCTTGTAGATGAGCGCGGCGTTGGGCAGCAGTTCGTACTGCCGGGTATGGCGGCCGGCAACGCCGTCCTCATTCCAGGTTTTCTCGTCCAGGCGTACTTCACGGGCACCCAGTACGGTCTGCCAGTGCTCGTTGAAGCTGATGCGGTCGCTCACGAACAACCCGTACTGGCGGCTGTCCAGGCGACGTTCGCTAGACCTGATGGGCTTGTCGGATGGATCGAAGGCCGGCGCACCTGTGTGGATATTGCCTGTACCTACCCATTCCATATAGCTGGGGCGCTGATCCAGCGTGCGCCGCTGCGCACTGGTGCCCACGGTCAGCTCATGCCCCACGCCCAGCCCATCGAAACGCCCGTTGAGCATGGCCTGCGCCTCATCTGTACGGCGGGTGTCGTCCGGGCTGCGGAAGTCGTAGATGTCGTAGTCGCCGTTGCTGCCGAAGAACGCGCCTTCGCTCGAGCCCCAGGCAAACGAGCTGTAGTCATCAATCACCACCTTGCTGCGCGAGGCACTCAAAGTCCCGGTCCAGGCTTCGTTGAAACGGTACTCGAAGCGCCCGCCCAGGTTCAGCGAATCGTTCTGCACCGGCTTGGCCCAGTGCTGGTAGGCCAGGCGGTCGTCCGGGTCGATGCCATGGGGTACTTCGCTGCCACCGAGCAACTGGTAACCCGGCACCGAGCGCTGTTCACGGTGCTGGTATTCGGCATCCAGCTGCAGGGTGGCATCTGGGTTGATCTGCCAGTCGAAGGCCAGCGAGGCAAAGTCGCGCTTGCCGTCGGCGTGGTCGACGTAGGAGCGGATGTCTTCATGAGCCAGGTTGGCCCGCAGGCCGAACTGCCGCTCGCTGCCGAACCAGCCACCCAGGTCGGTGGCCAGGTAGCGCTCGCCTTGTTCGTTGGTCGATACCGTGACGCTGCGCACGTCTTCGGCGCGCTTGGTCACGTAGTTGACCAGGCCGCCCGGCTCCGATACGCCGCTCTGCAGCCCGGACAGGCCTTTGAGCAGCTCCACCTGCTGCTTGTTTTCCAGGGCCACGTTCTGCTCGCCGGCGATGGTCTGGCCATTGATGCGGTAGCTGCTGGCGGCATTCAGCTCGAAGCCGCGCACGTTGAAGTTTTCGTAGTAGCCGATGGGGGCGTAGCTTTGGCCCACCGAGGCGTCGCTTTGCAGCACTTCGCTGAGCTGGCGTACCTGGCGGTCTTCCAGCAGTTGCTGGCTGAATACGCTGATCGAGGCCGGGGTGTCGAGGAAGGGTGCGGGCTGGAAGCCGCCTACTGCTGCCTGGCGTGCCTGGTAGCCGTCGTTGGTATAGGTATCGGAGACCTGCAGCGGAGCCAGTAGCACGCTGTCTTCGGCAAGCACATGGGGGCAATGCAGGGCCAGGCCCAGGCTGAGCAGGCTCAGGGGCAGGCGAGGGTGACGCGGGGGCATGCGGTGGGGCTCCTGGATGCGCGACACCTGCGCCGGCCTCTTCGCGGGTGAACCCGCTCCCACAGGAACAGCGCTGCCCTTGAGAGTGGCGCAGTTCCTGTAGGAGCGGGTTTACCCGCGAAGAGGCCAGTACAGGCCATGAAAAAGGCGGCATCTTACAGCCGCCTTCAACATAAAACGATCCGGGCCCTGCGATATCCCGTCAGCCTTTGCTGGCCGGCCGCCTGTGCTGCTTCCAGTTGTCGTCGATCTTCGACCAGGTCTTGCCATCGGTAATGGCCATGAGCTTACGCCCGTCCTTGAAAGTGGCCAGGAAGGTGGCTTCCTCTTCTTTGCCACCCAGCCACAGCCCGGCCAGCAACCCCACCGGCCCGGCCACCAGGGCCCCGGCCACGCCCCAGCCCAGGGCACTGCCCAGGCTGCGGCTGGATTCCAGGCTGGCCAGCCGCAGGTCGCTGATGCGTGCCAGGGAAATCCGCTCGCCCGGGGAGGGGCTGCGCGGGGTCTTGAGTGTGAGCGATCCATTGCGATACTCGCCTTCACCTTGCAAGAAATCGCCGGATTGCACCGTGAGTCTTGTCATAACGTTGTCCTGTCAGGGAAAGGGCATTGACCAGCGCCTACTGAGCGCTGCCCGGGCAGGCAAGTCAACGGCCATGCGACGGAGGGTCGTGCGGTGCATTGTCGCTCAGGTCAATGGGCTTCAGGCGATCTGCAAAGCGTTCTTGCGCTTGCGCTCGGCCAAACCCCACGCCAGCAACGCCAGCCCGCCAATCACCAACCCGGCCAGCACAATCCCCATCCAGCCCTGGCGTTGGAACAGCTGCGTGCCCAGCAGCGATCCCAAGGCCCCGCCAATGAAGTAGCAGGTGATATACCCGGCATTCAGCCGCGTGCGCGCCTCGGGTCGCAGGGCAATTACCGCATTCTGGTTGCTCACGTGCACCAGTTGCACTGCAAGGTCGAGCATCAGCACGCCCAGCAGCAAGGCCAGCAACGACTGCTCGGCGAAGCCCAGCGGCACCCACGACAGCAGCAATACCACCAGGCCCACGGTGGTGCCCAGCGAACCCTTGCCACGGTCGGCCAGGCGCCCCGCCCAGTTGGCCGACAGTGCACCCGCTGCACCGGCCAGGCCGAACAGGCCTATCACCGCGTCCGAATAGTGATACGGGCCTTTCGCCAGCAGGAACGCCAGTGGCGTCCAGAACAGGGCGAACAGGCTGAATGCCAGCAGGCCGAGCAGAGAACGCAGGCGCAGCACCGGTTCTTCGAGGAACAGGCGGAACACCGAGCCGATCAGCGCTGGGTATTTCAGCCCGGCATGGCTGTGGTGTTGTGGCAGGCTGCGGTACAGCGCCACGGCGGTGATGGCCATCAGCAGCGCGGCCAGCACGTAGATGCTGCGCCAGCCACCCAGTTCGGCCATGAACCCGGCGGCGGTACGCGCCAGCAGGATGCCCAGCAGCAATCCGCTCATCAAGGTGCCGACCGCCCGCCCGCGCTGGTGTGGCTCGCTGAGGGTCGCGGCCATGGGCACGAGGATCTGCGCCACCACCGAGAACAGCCCAGTCAGCGCGGTGCCAAGTATCAGCCAGGGAAGGCTCGGTGCGCAGGCGCTGATGACCAGGCCAAGGGTGGAAATGGCAGTCATCACGGTGATCAGCCGGCGCTGCTCGAACAGGTCGCCCAGAGGCGCCAGCAGCAACAGGCCGGCGCCGTAGCTCAGTTGCGCGGCAATGACGATGCTGCCGGCACTGGCGGTGCTCAGGCCGAACTGCTGGGCGATGCTGTGCAGTAGCGGTTGCGCATAGTAGTTGCTGGCCACGGCCAGGCCGGTGGCGGTGGCCATCAGCAGGATCAGGGCGCGGCTGAGAGTGGGGGCGTTCATGCAGTTCTCGTGGCGGGCAGGAGTAAAGGGGGATTATCGGAAAGTGTCGGGCACTACATCAATGCATTGTGCGGCAGAGCAGAGCGGGGGGGCTGGAGGTCGGGGATCGGTTAAACTTGTGCTGGCCTCTTCGCGGGTAAACCCGCTCCCACAGGTACACCACTGGGCTCGGGGCCTGTGATAATCCCTGTGGGAGCGGGTTTACCCGCGAAGAGGCCGGAACAGGCAACCCTTCATTCAGGCTGCAAACCCGCCATCGACCGTCAGGCTGGCCCCAGTGATATACCCCGCCTCAGACCCTGCCAGGTAAGCCACGAAGCTGGCAATCTCATCCGCCTCGCCATAGCGCCCGATCGCCATCAGCGGGATCAAACTGTCTGCGAACTCGCCGCTGGCCGGGTTCATGTCGGTGTCCACCGGCCCTGGTTGCACGTTGTTCACGGTAATGCCTTTCGGCCCCAGGTCCCGGGCCATGCCGCGAGTCAGGCCGACCAGCGCCGATTTGCTCATGGCATAAGGGGCGCCACCGGCAAACGGCATGCGCTCGGCATTGGTGCTGCCAATGTTGATGATGCGCCCGCCTTGGCCCATGTAGCGTGCCGCGGCCTGGCTGGCGACGAATACGCTGCGCACGTTCACCGCCAGCATGTGGTCGAAGTCGGCCAGGTCGAACTCGGTCACCGGCGCTACCGCCAGTACACCGGCGTTGTTGACCAGGATATCCAGCCGGCCGAAGGCTTTCACGGTGTCATCCACGGCCAGTTGCACGGCCGCCGCGTCGGCACTGTCGGCACGCAGGGCCAGCGCCTTGCCGCCGGTTTTGGTAATTTCCTCAACCAGCTCCTTCGCCGGACCGGCGGAACTGACATAGGTGAAGGCCACCTGTGCGCCTTCGCGGGCCAGGCGTCGCACGATGGCTGCACCAATGCCGCGGGAACCGCCCTGTACCAGGGCCACCTTGCCTTCGAGTGAGTGTTGCTTGGACATGTTGATCTCCTGCTGGAAGCCAGGCCGGAATGCCTTGGATGGGCGCAGTATCGGCGCTTGATTACCTGCTGATAAGATGGCAATCACTATCAGCAGAGTAAACCTTTGGTTGCTAATAATGGCCATGGAATCATTCAACGCGTTGGAATGCTTCATCCGCAGTGCCGAAGTCGGCAGCTTTGCCGAAGCCGCCAGGCGCCTCAGCATTACCCCGGCTGCCGTGGGCAAGCATGTTGCCCAGTTGGAAGCACGCCTGGGGGTGCGGTTGTTCCAGCGTAGTACCCGCAAGCTGACCCTGACCGAGGCAGGGCAGCGATTTCTGGGGGAGGTCAGTGACAGCTTCCGCACCATCCAGTACGCCGTGGCCAACCTGGCCAGCAGCGAAGGCCAGCCGGCCGGGTTGTTGCGGGTAAGCATGGGCACGGTTTTCGGGCGCTTGTATGTGTTGCCATTGCTGGGTGAGTTCCTGCGTCGTTACCCGGCCATTACTCCGGACTGGCATTTCGACAACCGCCAGGTCGACCTGATTGGCCAGGGCTTCGATGCAGCGATTGGTGGTGGCTTCGATCTGCCGCCGGGGGTGGTGGCGCGCAAGCTGACCCCGGCGCACAGGGTGCTGGTGGCGGCGCCGGCGTACCTGGGCCGGCACCCGCCGATTGACGATCCGCAGGTGTTGCAACGGCATGACGGTATCCTGATCCGCTCGCCGCAGACTGGGCGGGTGCGCTCATGGCCGTTGACCAGCCGTTGGCAGGTGCAGCAGCCATTGCAGTTGCGCCAGACGATGACCATGAGCGATTCGGATGCGGCTTGTGCGGTGGCCGAGCAAGGCTTGGGAATTGCCCTGGTGAGCCTGCCGTTTGCCGTGCCGTACCTGGAAGGCGGGCGGCTGCGGCGGGTGCTGCCGGACTGGTATGTGGACGATGGGCATATCAGCCTGTATTTCGCCGAGCACAAGCTGTTGCCGGGCAAGACCCGGGCGTTTGTCGATTTTGTGGTGGAGCAGTTCGAGGAGCAGGGGCTGGCGCGGCGGTTCGATGCCTTGCAATCCGTGTAGGAGCAGCCTTGTGCTGCGAAGGGGCCGGTAAGGCAAAAGATCTTCTGTGTTGCTCATGGCCCCTTCGCAGCACAAGGCTGCTCCTACAAGGGGTATCACTGGCCTGAGGGGCGAAGAGGCCGGTTCAGACAACATCAACAATGAACAATGCCTGTGCCCCCAGGTTTACCTCATCATCAACCTTCTTGCCGACCAGTTGTTGCCCCAGCGGCGAGCGCGGGGTAATCACCGTCACCAGCCCATCCCCCTCGCCAATCTTCAACCCCGCCGCCTCGGGCCCGAGGAACAGTCGGCGCTGCCCGCCATCTTCATCCTCCAGCGTCACCAGGTTGCTCACCTGCACCCCGCGTGCCGGGTCGTAATCGCGCAGCAGCAGTTGCTGGTAGGTCAGCAGCGCCTTGCGGATCTCGGCGCTGCGGCGAGCCTGGCCGGTGGCCAGGTACGAGGCCTCCAGGCCCAGGGTGTCGTACTTGTTCTCGGCGATGTTCTCTTCGGCAGTGGCGGCTTCGTACGCAGTTTGCGCCGCGCGGGTCAGCACATCCAGGTCCTGTTCGAGGGTGGCAACTATCTGCGCCAGCAGGCTGGGCTTGTCCATGGTCAGTAACAGAACTCCAGCACGTTGGCCTGGCTTTTGTCGGTGGGCGCGGTGCGGTTCTGCTGCAGCCAGAACTGGCACTTGGGGCTGTTGAGGTTGCGCGGGTTGCCCTGGGCGGCCTCGGCGGCCTGTTGCAGCTCCTGCTTGTGCAGGATGTCCTTGTAGCGTTCGAACATTTCCGCCTGGGCATCCGCAGCAGGGGCTGGCGCTGGCGGCGCGGCAGGCCGGTACGCGGCGGGGGCCACGGCTTGGGCCAGTGGCTGTACCTGCTGTGGCCACAGTTGCAGGGCCAGCCACAGGCTGGCGGCGATCGCCACGGCGCCCAGCCACAGGCCAAAGGCGACGCACACGATCAACGGCAACGGCTTGAGGGTGATCTTCAGTTCACGGTGGCGCGCCATGGCAGCCTCCTGGCAGGGTGTTCGGGGTGCATTGTCGCATGCGCCTGGGCATTTTTCCGCGCAGGTGCTTTTGTCAGCGACAATTTATACGCAGAATGCGCGGTTTTTCCGCTGGGCGAGGGCAGGGTACATGAAAGCCACTTGGGACATCTTCTGCAGCGTCGTCGACAACTACGGCGATATAGGCGTGACCTGGCGCCTGGCCCGGCAGCTGGTGGCCGAGCACGGCCTGGCTGTGCGCCTGTGGGTGGATGACCTCAATGCATTCACGCCCATGTGCCCCGGGGCCGATGCCACCGCCCCGCAGCAGTGGCAGCACGGTGTGGATGTGCGCCAATGGCCGGTAGCCTGGCTGCCGGTGGCGCCGGCTGATGTGGTAATCGGTGCCTTCGCCTGCCAATTGCCAGCAGCCTATGTGGAGGCAATGCGTGCTCGTGTCACGCCGCCGCTGTGGCTGAACCTCGAGTACCTCAGTGCCGAGGACTGGGTGGAAGGTTGCCATGGCTTGCCTTCGCCGCAGCCCAATGGCTTGCGCAAGGTATTTTTCTTTCCGGGCTTCACCAAAAAAACCGGTGGCCTGCTGCGCGAGGGCTCGCTGCTGGCACGGCGTGATGCGTTCCAGCAAGGCGCACGGCAGGCCTTCTTGCAGGGGCTTGGCGTAAACCCTGAAGCGGGGGCGTTGCTGATTTCCCTGTTCGCCTACGAAAACCCGCAATTGGGCAACTGGCTTGAGGCCCTGGCCTCAGGCGAGCAACCTTGCCACCTGCTGGTGCCGCAAGGGCGCGTTGTTGCGGGGCTCGGCCAGTGGCTTGGCGAGGCGGTACTGCAGGTGGGCAGCGTGCGCAAGCGAGGGGCGCTGACCCTGCAGGTGCTACCTTTCGTCAGCCAGGACGACTACGACCGCTTGCTGTGGAGCTGTGATTTCAATGCCGTGCGCGGCGAAGACTCGTTCGTGCGCGCGCAGTGGGCCGGGCAGCCGATGCTGTGGCACATTTACGTGCAGGACGAGAATGCCCATTGGGAAAAGCTCGAAGCGTTTCTCGCGCATTATCGACAGGGGTTGTCAGGCGATGCCGATGCCGCCCTGCTTGGCCTGTGGCGTGCCTGGAACATGGACCGCGACATGGGCCAGGCCTGGCAGGCAGCCCGTCAGCACTGGCCGGAACTGCAGCAGCATGCCCGGCTTTGGGCGGCGCGACAGGCCGCTCAGCCGGACCTTGCCACAGCGCTAGTACACTTTTACCGAAATTCGCTATGATACGCGGCCTCGATTTTTATAAATCCATCCAGATTCGGATACTTCGTAATGAAAACTGGTAAAGAACTGAAACCCGGTACCGTCCTGCGGATCGACAACGACCCGTGGCTGGTTCAAAAAGCTGAGTTCACCAAGTCGGGCCGTAACAGCGCGATCATGAAGACCAAGCTGAAGAACCTGCTGACCGGCTACAAGACCGAAACCGTCTACGGTGCAGACGACAAGCTGGACGACGTGATCCTGGATCGCAAAGAAGCGACCCTGTCGTTCATCAACGGTGACGAATACACCTTCATGGACACCACCGACTACACCATGTACGAACTGAACGCCGAGGACATCGAAGCCGTTCTGCCGTACATCGAAGAAGGCATGGAAGACGTCTGCGAAGCCGTGTTCTTCGAAGGCCGCCTGGTATCGGTTGAACTGCCGACCACCATCAGCCGCCAGGTTGTCTACACCGAGAACGCTGCACGCGGCGACACCTCGGGCAAGGTCATGAAGCCTGCCAAGCTGAAGAACGGTACCGAGATCTCGGTTGCCGACTTCATCCAGATCGACGAGTGGATCGATATCGACACTCGCGACAACAGCTTCAAAGGCCGTTCCAAGAAGTAATCCTTCTTGTGGAACGCAAAAAACCCGGCCTAGGCCGGGTTTTTTAATGCCTGCGTTTTTGCAGTCCTCGATGCTTGCTCTTGCTTTTGTGGGAGCGGCCTTGTGTCGCGAAAGGGCCGCAAAGCGGCCCCGGCAATATCAAGGTGTACCCGAGATTCCGGGGCCGCTTCGCGCCCCATCGCGACGCAAGGCCGCTCCCACAGCCTTACACGGTCACGTGCAGGCGCACATCCACGTTGCCGCGGGTGGCGTTGGAGTACGGGCACACCTTATGCGCCTTTTCCACCAACCCTTCGGCATCGGCCTGGGCCAGGCCCGGCAGGTTGATGTGCAGGTCGATGTCCAGGCCGAAACCACCTGGAATCTGGCCAATGCCCACTTTCGCGGTGATCGAGGCGTCCGCCGGCAGGGCTTTTTTCTCCTGCCCGGCCACGAACTTCAGGGCACCGATGAAGCACGCCGAGTAACCGGCGGCGAACATCTGCTCGGGGTTGGTGCCTTCACCGCCTGCGCCGCCCAGTTCCTTGGGGGTGCTCAGGCTGACTACCAGCTTGCCGTCACTGGAGCGGGATTTGCCATCGCGCCCACCGGTGGAGGTAGCTTCTGCGATGTACAGCGGAGTGACCTTTTGCATCTTGAGCCTCGCTAATGTGCTGTGCGCTCCCCGTCTGGAGGAGGGCGCGGGTTGGTGTGGGATTTAAATTAGCGCGCAATTAGTTAGTGCGCAAGATAAATCATCACCGTTCATCTGAACGGCCATCGCACAGCATAGCTGTCAGAGGGTTTTCTGCAGGTTCTCGCGCAGCGCCAGCAGGTCGGCCTGCAGCTGTTGCAGCTGTTCCAGGCTGCGCCCGCTGGCCTTGAGGATGCACTGCGGCACTTCTTTGGCCTGCTGCTGCAAGGCGCGGCCCTTGTCGGTCAGCTGCACCAGTACCACCCGTTCGTCCTCGCGGCTGCGGTTGCGCTGCAGCAGGCCTTCGCTCTCCAGACGCTTGAGCAGCGGTGTCAGCGAACCGGGGTCGGTGAGCAGGTGCTGGCTGATCTCGCCTACGGTCAGGCCATCGTGCTCCCAGAGCACGAGCATGGCCAGGTACTGCGGGTAAGTCAGGCCCAGGGCCTGCAGCAGCGGTTTGTAGACCTTGGTCATCAGCAACGAGGTGGAGTGCAGGGCGAAACAGACCTGGTTTTCCAGCAGCAGCTCGTCACAGGAGGCTTGGGTGTCGGCGTTCATGCAGGTCCTTGAAGGTAATCAATGGGAAAGTCTGGCACGCGGATCGTTAGTGCGCGCTTTATTCGCGCAGCTCACTGCGCAAGGCCAGGTCCCAGGGTGGAATCGGGCTGAAGCGGCTCTTGAGAAATTCGAGCAGCAAACGGCTGCGAGAGTTCGTTTCATGTTCCAGGCGAAGTGCGTAAATACCGCTGGTTTCCGCTTTGGGCAAGCCACCGTCGCAAAACAACGGTATCAACTCGCCGCGCAGCAGGTATTCGCTGATCAGCCAAGTAGGCAGGTGGGCTATGCCTAAGCCTGCAAGCGCACCGAACAGCAGGGTTTCGGCGTTGTTGGCGGCCATGCGCATGCGCGAGGGGCGGTACAGGCGGGTTTGCCCGGCCACGTTGAAACGCCAGGCGAATGGTGGCGCAAGGCCGTCCCAGTCCAGGCCGTCGTGCCCTGGCAGCTCGCTGGGGCAGCTGGGCATGCCGCGGCTGGCCAGGTAGGCCGGGCTGGCGCAGGCGATGCGCACCATGTAGGCCAATGGCGTGGCGACCAGCCGGGTGTCGGCCAGGGGGCCGGCGCGTAGCACCAGGTCGACCTCGCCCAGGTGGCTGCCATGCAGGTCGACGAAGCTGTCGATCAGGCGCAGTTGCACATCCAGGCCCGGGTAGGCGACCAGGAAATCGGCGATGGCCGGGGCCAGGTGGCGGCGACCGAATGCGGCGGGGGCGTCGATGCGGATCAGGCCTTCGGGGGCATTGCTCAGCGACACCGCTTCAGCGCGGGCCAGGCGCAGTTCCTCGATGATGCGCCTGGCCCGTTCGGCAAAGGCGTTGCCGGCAGGCGTGGCGCGCACGGCGTGGGTGCTGCGGGTGAACAGGCGGCTGCCCACGGCGCTTTCCAGGTTGTCGATGCGGCGGGCCACGGCGGAAGGCGTCAGCGGGTGGCGGCGGGCGGCGGCAGAAAAACTGCCGGTTTCCAGCACATCGAGGAACAGGCTTAGCTGGTCGGTCAGGGTATCGGGGCTCATGGCTGCCTTGCTTTTGCGAAAAACGCGCAGCCATTGTGCGCTGCTGTGCGTTTCCCCACCAGCCCGCAATCGATAGCATGCTCGCATTATGTGTACAGGCGGATGAGGCCCCTGATGATCGAGTGGTTGTTGTATATCGTGTTGGGCGCAGCCCTGGGGACCATGGGTGGCCTGTTCGGCATTGGCGGCGGGCTGATCGCGATTCCGGCGCTGGGCGTGCTGTTCGGCCTGGACCAGCAGTTGGCGCAGGGCACTGCGCTGGTGATGGTAGTGCCCAATGTACTGCTGGCGCTGTGGCGTTATCACCAGCGTAACCGCATCGAGTTGCGCCATGCGGTACCGCTGTCGCTGTGCAGCTTCGTGTTCGCCTGGCTGGGGTCGATCTGGGCGGTCGGGCTGGATGCGCATTCCATGCGCCTGGGCTTCGTCGGCTTCCTGGTGGCCCTGGCGGTGTGGAACGTTGCGCGGATGTTCATGAAGGTAACGCCGCCCAGCGCCGAGTTGCGCTATGCCTGGCCTTGGCTGGGTGTACTGGGCAGCTTTGCCGGGACCATGGGCGGCTTGTTCGGGGTGGGTGGGGCTGTGGTAGCCACGCCGATTCTGACCAGTGTGTTCGGTACCACCCAGGTGGTGGCGCAGGGGCTTTCGCTGGCGCTGGCGGCGCCAAGTACCTTGGTAACCCTGGTGACCTACGGGGTGCACCACAGTGTTGACTGGGGGGTGGGGGTTCCATTGGCGGTGGGCGGCTTGCTGAGTATCAGCTGGGGGGTGAAGTTGGCCCATGCGTTGCCGGAGAAGGTATTGCGGGCGATGTTCTGTGTGTTTTTGGTGGGTTGTGCGGTGATGCTCGGGTTCGAGCTTTGAGATTTTGGGGCCGCTTTGCGGCCCATTCGCAGCACAAGGCTGCCCCTACAGGGGGGGGCATGCCCGCTGCGGCTCACTTGAACCCTTCGACAATGTAGTCGGCCATGCAATCGGTAATCGGCGAAGGGTTCTGAGTACTGCGCACCAGCATCACATTGGCCACCGGTAACTGCGGCAACCCTTCGTTTTCGCCCAGAATGCGGATATTCCCGCCAATCAGGCTCTGCAACTGTGCGGTCACCGCCAACCCTGCGGTGACGATGGCAAAGATCGCTGCCAGGCTCGGGCTGGTATAGGCGATGCGGTAGTCGATGCCCTGGGCCTCCAGGGCATTGCAGGTCCAGGCCCGGCAGAAGCAGTCGGTGTTGAACAAGGCTACCGGCATGGGGCGTTGCTCCTGCGGGCAGAAGCCTTCCGCGGCGGCCCAGACCAGGCGTTCCTGGCGCAGCAGCTGGCCAATCTCGTTGCCCGGCTCACGGGTGACGATGGTCAGGTCCAGGTCCTGGCGCAGCATCAGTTGTTTGGAGGAGTCGCAATGCACCTCCACCTGCACCAGCGGGTAGGCCTGGGCAAAGCTCGACAGGATGGTCGGCAAAAAGCGCATGGCATAGTCGTCCGGCGTGCCGATGCGTACTACCCCGACCATGTGCGGCATGCGCAGGGTGTTGAACACTTCCCCATGCAACTTGAGGATGCGCCGCGCATAGCCGAGCAGCACCTGGCCCTCGGCGGTCAAGCGCACCTGGCGGCCATCGCGCTCGAACAGCTGGCGCTGGAGGATGTCCTCTTCCAGGCGTTTCATCTGCATGCTCACCGCCGACTGGGTGCGGTTGACCACCTCGCCAGCGCGGGTGAAGCCACCCTGCTCGGCGATGGCCACGAACGTGCGCAGTACGTCCGCATCGAGGCTCTGGTACTGGGACATTGCATCAATCTCCGAGATGCATGGCATCAGAAACATTCGTTGGATTGATCTTATGCCTGGCAGGAGACTGGAGCCATCAACACGGAGGGCTTCACGATGAAAGGTCATGTCAGCAGCATCCAGCAACCTGCCTTTTCCCTGAACCACCTGTGGCATGCCGCCCTGCAGCGCCCTGCGCGATGGCTGCAGCTGTACCGCCAGCGCCAGGAACTGGCCAGCCTGAGTGATGCGACCCTGCACGACCTGGGGTTGAGCCGGGCGGATATCCAGCAGGAGGCCGAGCGGCATTTCTGGGATGATCCGCTGAGTAAGTGATGCCAAGCGTGGCAACAGATCTTGCTCTTGCTCGTTTCGGCTTTTGCTTTTGCTTCTAAGCGCGCGATAGTTCAGGCGCCGGCGATTGCGACTTCAGGAGGCTGAGCGAAGGGCTTGCGGAGGGAGGTGACGGGCATGGATGCCCGTCA
>NZ_JWLN01000039.1:0-48678 GCF_000814065.1 Pseudomonas sp. C5pp
ACATGCAGGTAGGGGTTTTGTCTTTGTGGCGCAAAAATTCCTGGGCATACGCAGTCCCTGTGGGAGCGGGTTCACCCGCGAACACCGGCATAGCCGGTGCCATCCACCACGTCGCCCGCTTCGCGGCGGTTCGACGCCTCGACTCGCCCGCACTGGTCACCGTTCAATCGTCGCCTCCCACAATTCGAGCCAGAACACTAGAATAGGCCCACGCACCTATTCAGAAGCGCTATATGCCCAATCCTGTCGAACCTGAAACCCTGGCCCAGTTGCCGTTGGACGAGCTTGTCGCCTGTCATGAATGTGACCTGCTGCTGCGCAAGCCCGTGCTCCAGCATGATGAGAAAGCCCAATGCCCGCGCTGCGGCTATGAGCTGTACGCCCATCGGCACAATGTGGTCAACCGCAGCCTGGCCCTGGTGCTCACCGCCTTGCTGCTGTTTGTGCCTGCCAATTTCCTGCCGATCATGCAGCTGCACCTGCTTGGCCAGACATCGGACGATACTGTCTGGAGCGGCGTGCTGGGCCTGTACAACTCGGAAATGCGCGGTGTGGCCGTCGTGGTTTTCTTGTGCAGCATGGCCATCCCTCTGGCAAAACTGCTCTGTCAGCTGGTCGTGCTCTTGAGTATCCGTCTGAACGTGGGGCGTAGTTTCGGCCTGCTGTTCTACCGCATCTATCACCACTTGCGTGACTGGGGCATGCTCGAGGTCTATTTCATGGGCGTGCTGGTAGCCATCGTCAAGCTGGTGGACCTGGCCGAGCTGACGGTAGGCCTGGGGCTGTTCTGCTTCATCAGCCTGTTATTGATCCAGGTGTGGCTCGAGGTGGTGATGTCACCGCATCAGATCTGGAGTGCGCTATCAGGGGAGGACCTGCATGCGGGCGATTGATGCAGGCATTCTTGTCTGCAATGAATGTCACGAGCTGAACCGGCAACAGCCAGACAGCACTTCACAAACCTGTACACGCTGCGGTGCCATCGTGCATGCCCGTCGGCCGAACAGCATCGCGCGTACCTGGGCGCTGCTGATTGCCGCGTCGATCCTGTACATCCCGGCCAACATGCTGCCGATCATGACCGTGAGCACCTTGGGCCAAGGCAGCCCCGACACGATCATGTCCGGCGTCATCACCTTGCTCAAGCATGGCATGGTGCCCATTGCTGCCGTGGTGTTCATTGCCAGTATCCTGGTGCCCACGTTCAAACTGGTGGGCATCGGCTTGCTGTTGTACTCCGTTCAGCGCCGTCAGCCGCTTTCGGCACGTCAACGGATATTGATGTACCGCTTCATCGAATTCATTGGGCGCTGGTCCATGCTCGATATCTTTGTCATCGCCATCCTGGTGGCGGTGGTGAATTTCGGCCGAATAGCCAGTGTCGAAGCCAACCTGGGCGCTGTCGCCTTTGCAACTGTGGTGATCCTGACAATGCTTGCCGCTTTAACTTTCGATCCCCGACTGATTTGGGACAACACGGAGTCGGATGACGACCATGAGTGACCTGCCAACGGCTAAAACCCGCCCAGCCTCGAACTGGTCGGCCATATGGATCCTGCCTTTGATCGCCTTGATGATCGGTGGCTGGCTTGCGTGGCAGGCTTACCGTGATGCCGGTGTGGAAATTGAAGTCCGCTTCGAGTCGGGTGAGGGTATCGTCGCCAACAAGACCGAGGTGATCTACAAGGGCATGCCGGTTGGCAAGGTCAAGAGCCTGGTGCTCGACGCCAAGGGTGAGAACCAGGGCGTGATCGCCACCATCGAGATGAACAAGGCTGCCGAGCCGCATCTGACCAAAGGCACGCGTTTCTGGCTGGTGAAGCCGAGCGTCAGCCTGGCGGGTATTTCCGGCCTGGAAACTCTGGTGTCAGGCAACTACATCGCCGTCAGCCCAGGGGAGGGGGAGCGCACCAAGCGTTTTACTGCCTTGAAGGTTGCGCCGCCGCTGTCGGACACCGAGCCGGGCCTGCACCTTACCCTCAAGGCTGAGCGGCTTGGGTCGCTCAACCGTGACAGCCCGGTGTTCTACAAGCAGATCCAGGTTGGCCGGGTTAAAAGCTACCGCCTGTCCGAGGACCAGAGCACCGTCGAGATAAAGGTCTTCATCGAGCCGGCCTATGCCAGCCTGGTGCGCAAGCACACGCGTTTCTGGAATGCCAGCGGCGTCAGCATCGATGCCTCGCTGTCGGGCGTGAAAGTGCGTAGTGAATCGCTGTCGAGCATTGTCGCCGGTGGTATCGCCTTTGCCACGCCGGAACACCGCAAGGACAGTCCACCCACCGACTCGAACCTGCCGTTCCGTCTGTATGAGGACTTCGATGCGGCCCAGGCCGGTATCCGGGTGAAGGTGAAATTGAGCGATTACGAGGGCCTGCAGGCGGGCCGTACACCGGTCATGTACAAGGGCATCCAGGTAGGCTCGCTGAAAGCCCTGACAATGGCGGACAACCTGGCCAGTGCCTCGGCCGAGCTTACGCTGGACCCGTTGGCAGAGGATTATCTGGTCGAGGGCACGCAGTTCTGGGTGGTCAAACCGTCGATTTCCCTGGCGGGTATCACCGGCCTGGAGGCGCTGGTCAAGGGTAACTACATTGCCATTCGCCCTGGTGAAAAGGGTGCGCGGCCCGAACGCGAGTTCGAAGCCCGCGCCAAGGCGCCTCCGCTCGACCTCAAGGCACCAGGCCTGCACATGGTGCTGTTCGCCGACACCCTGGGTTCCCTGGAAGTCGGTAGCCCGGTCATGTACCGCCAGGTGAAGGTGGGTAGCGTGCAGAGCTACCAGTTCGCCCGCAACAGCAACCGCATCCTGATCGGTGTGCATATCGAGAAGGAATACGAAAAGCTGGTCAACGGTTCGTCGCGCTTCTGGAATGTCAGTGGCATCACCCTGACGGGCGGCCTGTCGGGCATCAAGATCAAGAGTGAGTCACTGCAAACCCTGATGGCCGGTGGTATCGCATTCGATACGCCACGGCCTGATGTGCCCCTGAAACGCCACATCCCGCGCTTCCGCCTGCATGACAGCCAGGATGCGGTCAACCGCGCGGGTACGTTGATCACCATTCGCGTGGACCGTGCCGATGGCCTCAAGCCGGGTACGGCGATCCGCTTCCGTGGCCTGGATGTGGGCAGCATCGAGAGCGTCGACCTGACCGATGACCTGCAGGCGGTGCTGCTGCGGGCGCGCATTACCGAAGCGGCGGACCGTATCGCCCGCGTCGGTACGCAGTTTTGGGTGGTCAAGCCAGCCTTTGGCCTGGTGCGCACGCAGAACCTCGACACTCTGGTGGGCGGGCAGTACCTGGAAGTGCAGCCGGCTGCCAAGGACCGTGGCCCGCAGCGCGATTTCATCGCCTTGGCCGACGCCCCGCAGGTGGCAGGGCCTGAAGTCGGTCTGCCGTTGACGCTGAGCGCCCCGCGCCGTGGCTCGATCAAGCCGGGCGTGCCGGTGACCTATCGTGAGGTTGCGGTGGGCAAGGTGACGGGCTTCGAGCTGGGCCAGAGCGCTGACCGCGTATTGATCCATATCCTGATCGAGCCGCGCTATGCGGCCCTGGTGCGCAGCGGCAGCCGCTTCTGGAACAGCAGCGGCTTCGGTTTCGACTGGGGGCTGGTCAAGGGGGTTACGGTGCGTACCGAGTCGGTGGAGACCATGATCGACGGCGGTATCGCCTTTGCCACGCCGGATGGCGAGCAGATGGGCAACCCGGCACGGCCGCAGCAGACGTTCGCCTTGTTCGACAAGGCCGAGGATGAATGGCTACAGTGGGCGCCGAAAATTCAGATTGCCAAGTGATGTGGAGGCAGGGCTGCCAAGTGCAGCCTTGCGCTTTTCCGTAGGAGCAGCCTTGTGCTGCGAATGGGCTGCGTAGCAGCCCCGACAATGTCGCTGCCCGTTTAAGCCTGGGGCTGCTATGCAGCCCATTCGCAGCACAAGGCTGCTCCTACAAAAAGCCGATCGTAATCAACTGGGCGGGATGCTTGCACAAATCGCAGGCAACAAAAAACCGACCCTAGGGTCGGTTTTTCGACTAGCGCGTCGCTTAGGCAGCTGCAGCTTCTTTCAGCGCCTTGATGTGGCCATTCAGACGGCCTTTGTGACGAGCAGCCTTGTTCTTGTGGATGATGCCCTTGTCGGCCATACGGTCGATTACAGGCACAGCCAGAACGTAAGCGGCTTGCGCTTTTTCGGCGTCTTTTG
Source organism: Pseudomonas sp. C5pp (assembly GCF_000814065.1). Lineage (NCBI taxonomy): Bacteria > Pseudomonadati > Pseudomonadota > Gammaproteobacteria > Pseudomonadales > Pseudomonadaceae > Pseudomonas > Pseudomonas sp. C5pp. Next base: position 4,202 of record NZ_JWLN01000039.1, read on the forward strand.
CGTCGATGGCTTTAACTACATTCTTGATGTAGGTACGGACCATGGAACGCAGGCTGGCGTTGTGGCTGCGACGCTTCTCAGCCTGTTTTGCACGTTTCTTGGCGGAAGGTGTGTTGGCCACCGTCGAGCTCCTCGAAAGACTTTAGGTAAATAGCAAACAAAATAGGCCGCGAATCATGCCGATCAGTCGAACGGATGTCAAGGCCACCTGCAAGGTTCCGCCGAGCGGTGCGCCAACAAGAGGGAAATATTCCTTTCTGCTGCGCGACCTGTAAACTCGGGAATTTTTGGCTCCCCTGCGAAGGCGCGGGAGTATCGCACATTCGGACGCTGTCTGGCAGCGTCCTCTGCCCTTGGCGTGAATCTTTTCGATGAACCTGCTCAAATCCCTGGCTGCGGTAAGCTCGATCACCATGATTTCCCGGGTGCTAGGCTTTGTCCGCGACACCATCCTGGCGCGTGTTTTCGGCGCCGGCATCGCCACCGATGCTTTCTTCATCGCCTTCAAGCTGCCCAACCTGCTGCGGCGCATCTTCGCCGAGGGCGCATTTTCCCAGGCCTTCGTGCCGATCCTGGCCGAATACAAGACCCAGCAAGGCGAGGAGGCGACCCGCACCTTCGTCGCCTATGTCAGTGGCCTGCTGACCTTGGTTCTGGCGCTGGTGACCGCCATCGGCATCCTGGCGGCGCCATGGGTGGTGTGGGCGACCGCACCAGGCTTTGTCGACAGTGCCGAAAAATACGAACTGACCACCGCCCTGTTGCGGGTGACTTTTCCTTATATATTGCTGATCTCGCTGTCGTCCCTGGCCGGGGCGATCCTCAATACCTGGAACCGTTTCTCGGTACCGGCCTTTACCCCGACCTTGCTGAATGTGGCGATGATTGCCTTCGCCGTGCTGCTCACGCCGTATTTCGACCCGCCCATCATGGCCCTGGCATGGGGCGTGCTGGCCGGTGGCCTGGCACAGTTGCTGTACCAGCTGCCAGCGCTGAAGAAGATCGGCATGCTCGTGCTGCCACGCCTGAACCTGCGCGATACCGGCGTGTGGCGGGTGCTCAAGCAGATGCTGCCAGCGATCCTCGGGGTGTCGGTGAGCCAGATCTCGCTGATCATCAACACCATCTTCGCCTCCTTCCTGGTAGCCGGCTCGGTGTCGTGGATGTACTACGCCGACCGCCTCATGGAGCTGCCTTCCGGCGTACTGGGCGTGGCCCTGGGCACCATACTGCTGCCGACCCTGGCCAAGACCTACGCCAACAAGGACCGCGAGGAATACTCGCGGATCCTCGACTGGGGCCTGCGCCTGTGTTTCCTGCTGGTGCTGCCCTGCACCCTGGCCCTGGCCATCCTCGCCGAGCCTTTGACCGTGGCGCTGTTCCAGTACGGCAAGTTCACTGCCGTCGACGCAGCCATGACCCAGAAGGCGCTGATCGCCTATTCGGTGGGCTTGCTGGCGATCATTCTGGTCAAGGTGCTGGCACCGGGCTTCTATGCGCAGCAGAATATCCGTACACCGGTGAAGATCGCGGTATTCACCCTGGTCTGCACCCAACTGTTCAACCTGGCCCTGATCGGGCCGCTCGCGCATGCCGGCCTGGCCCTGGCGATCAGCCTGGGGGCCTGCCTGAATGCCGGCCTGCTGTTCTGGAAACTGCGCAGTCAGCAGCTGTTTCAGCCGCAACCAGGCTGGGCGATATTCCTGCTCAAGCTGGTGCTGGCGGTGGGGCTGATGTCGGCGGTGTTGCTGGCCGGCATGCATTATCTGCCGGCCTGGGAACAGGGCAACATGCTCGAGCGCCTGGTGCGCCTGGGGGCTCTGGTACTGGCGGGCGTCGTGACCTATTTCGGCTGCCTGTACCTGTGCGGCTTCCGGCCTCGGCATTTCGCCCGCAAGGCCTTGCACTGAGGCATCGGGCGGGTCAGGCGTCGGTTTTTCGCATTCCACGCCGCCCTTGGGCGCTGCTGCCTGTCACCGGCGCCCGGGTGTGGTTATAATCGGCCACTTTATGAGCAAGAAGCGCGTTATGCAGCTGGTTCGAGGTCTTCACAACCTGCGCCCCGAGCACCGGGGCTGTGTCGCCACCATTGGCAACTTCGACGGGGTTCACCGCGGCCACCAGGCTATCCTGGCGCGCCTGCGCGAGCGCGGCCAGGCCTTGGGCCTGCCGACCTGCGTGGTCATCTTCGAACCGCAACCACGCGAGTATTTCGCCCCCGACACCGCGCCGGCCCGCCTGGCCCGGCTGCGCGACAAGATCGAGCTGCTGGCGGTCGAGGGTATCGACCGGGTGCTGTGCCTGGCATTCAACCAGCGCCTGAGCAAGCTCGGCGCCGATGCCTTCGTCAAAGCCATCCTTGTCGACGGCCTGGGTGTACGCCACCTCGAAGTGGGCGATGACTTCCGCTTTGGCTGCGACCGCGCCGGCGACTTCGCATTCCTGGTCGAGGCCGGCAAGCAGTACGGCTTCACCGTCGAGGCTGCCAACACGGTGATCCAGGACGGCCTGCGGGTCAGCAGCACCGAAGTGCGCAAGGCCCTGTCCGAAGGCAACTTCGAGCTGGCCGAGCACCTGCTGGGCCGCCCGTACCGCATCAGCGGCCGCGTGCTGCATGGCCAGAAGCTGGCCCGCCAGCTCGGCACACCTACCGCCAACATTCAGCTCAAGCGCCGCCGCGTGCCGCTGTCCGGGGTCTACCTGGCCAGCATCGAAATCGACGGCAAGGCCTGGCCGGGTGTCGGCAATATCGGCGTGCGCCCCACTGTTGCCGGTGATGGGCGCCCGCACCTGGAGATTCATCTGCTGGACTATGCCGGCGACCTTTACGGCCGGCGCCTGACGGTGGAGTTCCACCACAAGCTGCGAGAAGAGCAGCGATTCGCCTCCCTGGAGGCGCTGAAGTCGGCGATCGATGCGGATATCGCCGCCGCACGTGCACATTGGCACGCTCAACCGCTAACGAAGAGCCTGAAATGACCGACTACAAAGCCACGCTTAACCTTCCGGACACCGCCTTCCCCATGAAGGCCGGCCTGCCTCAGCGCGAACCGCAGATCCTGCAGCGCTGGGACAGCATTGGCCTGTACCAGAAGCTGCGCGAAATTGGCAAGGATCGTCCCAAGTTCGTCCTGCACGACGGCCCGCCCTATGCCAACGGCAAGATTCACATCGGTCATGCGCTGAACAAGATCCTCAAGGACATGATCGTCCGTTCCAAGACCCTGGCCGGCTTCGATGCGCCGTATGTGCCGGGCTGGGACTGCCATGGCCTGCCGATCGAGCACAAGGTCGAGGTCACCCACGGCAAGCATCTGTCCGCCGACCGCACTCGCGAGCTGTGCCGCGAGTACGCCGCCGAGCAGATCGAAGGGCAGAAGACCGAGTTCATCCGCCTGGGCGTGCTGGGTGACTGGGACAACCCGTACAAGACCATGAACTTTGCCAACGAGGCCGGCGAAATCCGCGCCCTGGCCGAGATGGTCAAGCAAGGCTTCGTGTTCAAGGGCCTGAAGCCTGTGAACTGGTGCTTCGATTGCGGTTCGGCCCTGGCCGAGGCCGAAGTCGAGTACGCCGACAAGAAATCGCAGACCATCGACGTTGCCTTCCCGGTAGCCGATGACGCCAAGCTGGCTGCTGCCTTCGGTCTGGCTTCGCTGGCCAAGCCGGCTGCCATCGTGATCTGGACCACCACCCCGTGGACTATCCCGGCCAACCAGGCGCTGAACATCCACCCGGAGTTCAAGTACGCCCTGGTCGACACCGGCGAGCGTCTGCTGGTTCTGGCCGAAGAGTTGGTCGAGTCGTGCCTCAAGCGCTACAGCCTGGAAGGCTCGGTCATTGCCACCGCCCAGGGTTCGGCACTGGAACTGATCAACTTCCGCCACCCGTTCTACGACCGCCTGTCGCCAGTCTACCTGGCTGACTACGTCGAGCTGGGCGCCGGTACCGGCGTGGTGCACTCCTCGCCAGCCTACGGTGAAGACGACTTCGTCACCTGCAAGCGCTACGGCATGGTCAACGACGACATCCTCACCCCGGTGCAGAGCAACGGCGTGTATGTGGACTCGCTGCCATTCTTCGGCGGCCAGTTCATCTGGAAGGCCAACCCGGCCATCGTCGAGAAGCTGAGCGAAGTCGGCGCGCTGATGCACACCGAAACCATCAGCCACAGCTACATGCACTGCTGGCGCCACAAGACCCCGCTGATCTACCGCGCCACCGCGCAGTGGTTCGTGGGTATGGACAAGCAGCCGACCACCGGCGAGCCGCTGCGTGAGCGCGCACTTAAAGCCATCGAAGACACCAAGTTCGTCCCGGCCTGGGGCCAGGCGCGCCTGCATTCGATGATCGCCAACCGCCCGGACTGGTGCATCTCCCGTCAGCGCAACTGGGGTGTACCGATCCCGTTCTTCCTGCACAAGCAGACCGGCGAGCTGCACCCACGCACCGTCGAGCTGATGGAAGCAGTGGCCAAGCGCGTCGAACAGGAAGGCATCGAGGCCTGGTTCAAGCTGGACGCCGCCGAACTGCTGGGCGCTGAAGCCGAGCAGTACGACAAGATCACCGACACCCTCGACGTGTGGTTCGACTCGGGTACCACCCACTGGCACGTGCTGCGTGGCTCGCATGACATCGGCCACGCCACCGGCCCGCGTGCCGACCTGTACCTGGAAGGTTCCGACCAGCACCGCGGCTGGTTCCACTCGTCCTTGCTGACCGGTTGCGCCATCGACGGCCACGCGCCGTACCGCGAGCTGCTGACCCACGGCTTCACCGTGGACGAGAACGGCCGCAAGATGTCCAAGTCGCTGGGCAACACCATCGAGCCGGAGAAGGTCAACAACACCTTGGGTGCCGATATCCTGCGCCTGTGGGTTGCCGCTACCGACTATTCCGGTGAAATGGCCGTTTCCGAGCAGATCCTGCAGCGCAGCGCCGACGCGTACCGCCGTATCCGCAACACTGCACGCTTCCTGCTCTCCAACCTGTCCGGCTTCGACCCGGCCCGCGACTTGCTGGCCCCGGAAGACATGCTGGCGCTGGACCGCTGGGCGGTTGACCGCACCCTGCTGCTGCAACGCGAGCTGGAAGAGCACTACAGCGAGTACCGTTTCTGGAACGTCTACTCCAAGGTGCACAACTTCTGCGTGCAGGAACTGGGCGGCTTCTACCTCGACATCATCAAGGACCGCCAGTACACCACCGGCGCCAACAGTGTCGCTCGCCGTTCCTGCCAGACCGCGCTCTACCACATCAGCGAGGCGCTGGTACGCTGGATCGCGCCGATCCTGGCGTTCACCGCCGACGAAATCTGGCAGTACCTGCCAGGCGAGCGCAACGAGTCGGTAATGCTCAACGGCTGGTACGAAGGCCTGAGCGAGCTGCCGGAAGGTACCGAACTGGACCGCGCCTACTGGGACCGCGTGATGGCCGTCAAGGCATCGGTCAACAAGGAGCTGGAAAACCAGCGTACCGCCAAGGTCATCGGCGGCAACCTGCAGGCCGAAGTCACCCTGTACGCCGACGAAGGCCTGAGCGCCGACCTGGGCAAGCTGGGCGACGAACTGCGCTTCGTGCTGATCACCTCGGCTGCCAGCGTGGTGCCATTCGCGCAAGCGCCGGCCGAAGCGGTGGCCACCGAAGTCGAAGGCCTCAAGCTGCAAGTGGTCAAGTCCGGCCACACCAAGTGCGGCCGTTGCTGGCACTTCCGCGCCGACGTCGGCAGCCACCCGGAGCATCCGGAAATCTGCGGCCGTTGCGTCGACAACCTGAGCGGTTCCGGCGAGGTGCGCCACTATGCCTAACCCTGTAGCGGGGCGCTTCGGGCGCCTTGCATGGCTTTGGCTGAGCCTGGTGGTACTGGTCCTCGACCAGGCCACCAAGCTGTATTTCAACAATGCCCTGACCATGTACCAGCAGGTTGTCGTCATCCCTGACTACTTCAGCTGGACCCTGGCCTACAACACCGGCGCGGCGTTCAGCTTCCTGGCTGAAAGCTCCGGCTGGCAGCGCTGGCTGTTCGCCCTGATCGCCGTGGTGGTCAGTGCCGTGCTGGTAGTGTGGCTCAAGCGCCTGGGGCGCAACGAGACCTGGCTGGCCGTGGCGCTGGCGCTGGTGCTGGGTGGCGCGATCGGCAACCTGTACGACCGCGTCGTACTCGGCCATGTGGTCGACTTCATCCTGGTGCACTGGCAGAACCGCCATTACTTCCCGGCCTTCAACCTGGCCGACAGCGCCATCACCGTTGGTGCGGTGATGCTGGCGCTGGATATGTTCAAGAGCAAGAAGTCCGAGGATCCGGTCCATGACTGACACCCGTATCGGCCAGAACACCGAAGTCACCCTGCACTTCGCGCTGCACCTGGAAAACGGCGACACCGTCGACAGCACGTTCGACAAGGCCCCGGCCACCTTCAAGGTTGGCGATGGCAACCTGCTGCCAGGGTTCGAGAACGCCCTGTTCGGCTTCAAGGGCGGCGACAAGCGTACCGTCGTGGTGGCCCCGGAGAACGCATTCGGCCAGCCAAACCCGCAGAACGTGCAAGTCATGCCACGGTCTCAGTTCGAGGGCATGGAGTTGTCCGAAGGGCTGTTGATCATCTTCAACGACGCCGCCAACACCGAGCTGCCGGGTGTGGTCAAAGCGTTCGATGACGACCAGGTGACCATCGACTTCAATCACCCATTGGCTGGCAAGACCCTGACCTTCGAGGTGGAGATCCTCGAGGTGAAGGCCCTGTAAGCCTGGAGCCGAGCATGCAAATCAAACTCGCCAACCCTCGCGGCTTCTGCGCGGGGGTCGACCGGGCGATCGAGATCGTCAACCGCGCGCTGGAAGTCTTCGGCCCGCCGATCTATGTGCGTCACGAAGTGGTGCACAACAAGTTCGTGGTGGAAGACCTGCGCAACCGTGGCGCCATCTTTGTCGAAGAGCTGGACCAGGTACCGGACGACGTCATCGTCATCTTCAGTGCCCACGGGGTTTCCCAGGCCGTGCGCCAGGAAGCTGCTGGCCGTGGCCTGAAAGTGTTCGATGCCACCTGCCCGCTGGTGACCAAGGTGCACATCGAAGTGGCCAAGTACAGCCGCGACGGCCGTGAGTGCATTCTCATCGGCCACGAAGGGCATCCGGAGGTCGAAGGCACCATGGGCCAGTACGACGCCAGCAACGGTGGCGCCATCTACCTCGTCGAAGACGAGGAGGATGTTGCCAACCTGCAGGTGAAGGACCCGGACCACCTGGCGTTCGTCACCCAGACCACGCTGTCGATGGACGACACCAGTCGTGTGATCGACGCCCTGCGTGCGCGCTTCCCGAACATTGGCGGCCCGCGCAAGGACGACATCTGCTACGCCACCCAGAACCGCCAGGACGCGGTCAAGCAACTGGCGGATGAGTGCGACGTGGTACTGGTGGTCGGCAGCCCGAACAGCTCCAACTCCAACCGCCTGCGCGAGCTGGCCGAGCGCATGGGCACCCCGGCCTACCTGATCGACGGTGCCGAGGACCTGCAGCGTGGCTGGTTCGACCAGACGGCGCGGGTCGGCATCACCGCTGGCGCTTCGGCTCCCGAAGTGCTGGTGCGTGGCGTGATCGAGCAGCTCAAGGCCTGGGGCGCCACCGGTGCTGAAGAGCTGGATGGGAGGGAAGAGAACATCACCTTCTCCATGCCCAAGGAACTGCGGGTTCGGTCGCTGATCTGAAACGGCACCCACCTGGTGCTGTTTTATGTGGGAGCGGCCTTGTGTCGCGAAAGGGCCGCTCCCACAACGACCACGTATGCTAGCTGGAGGTGTCTTTGCATCGGGATTTTTTTGGCTCTCCCATCTGTACGTTGACCCTGCCAGTCGATGCCATCACAACTTGATACTGGCTAGTTGCGGTCAAGCGCTCGCAAATCTCCATCGTTGAACCTAACCAATTACCGTTGGCCCCAAGCGGAACACCCTGCGCACTGAATTTCAGCTGCTCACCGCGATTGCTCGTGATCTTCAGCGGCCGTGAAAGACGCTGCTCGCGCAGCACCTGCCCGTTATGCTCCAGCATCACCTGCCAACCATTCCCCCAGTTACCGTCCAACGCCTGCACCAACACCGGCTGGCTTTGCAACATGGCATGGCTGCGCGCACTGCGCAGCGCCTGTGCCAAGTCACGCGCAGCTGCCGCCCTGTGTAGGTCGTCGCTCAATCTGGCGTAGGCCGGCATGCCGAGCTGTGTCAGCAATACGGCCACCGCCAGGGCCGACAACATTTGTATCAGTGTTACACCTCGTTGCTTCACCGTGCATTCCTCCCTGGAAGTGCTTGGCTGTAGCTTCACGGTCGTTGGACCGGCGGTCCAGTCGCCCGGGTTCAATGCAATTGCAGGAAAAGTCGCAGGAGGTGCAGGGATGCACGCAAGACAGCGGGGCATGACGCTTCTGGAAGTGTTGTTGGCGGTGGGTGTGGTGGCCGTGGGTATATTCGCAGCGGCAGGCCTGCAACTGCAGGCATTGCAGGCTGCGGAGGACGCGCGCCGCGATGGGAAGGCGGCAATGGCGGCGCACAGTGAGCAGGAAAGGGGGCGGCCATGAGTCGCGGCCAGCGTGGTTTCGGCTTGCTTGAGGTGATGCTGGCGCTGACCATCGGGTTGCTGCTGTTGGCGGCGGCCAGCCAGCTATTCGCCTCGGCCCACCATACCTGGCGGCTGCAAGGCACGGCAGTACGCATGCAGGATGAGGCACGCCTGGCATTGCTGCGAATGGCCCAGGATATCCGCATGACCGGGATGTTCGGCTGCCTGCGACTGCGGCCAAAGCACTTCGGCAGTTCGAGCGCAGAGCACGCATTCGCCCGGCCGATGGAAGTCGAAGCATCCACCCTTAGCCTGGTCGTTGCGGAGTTACCTGGGCAAGCCGGGGGCCCGCAGTGGTTCCTGCACACGGACTGTACTAGCAAAGTGTCTGTGGACGATGAGTTGAAGGAGGGCTACCCACAGGTTTACCCCATCAGCAGATATGTCTACCAACTCCAGGGCAATACGCTGAGATTCAAACGCAACAAAAGCAACTTCCAGCCGCTGGTTGAAAATGTGCGCTCAGTACGTTTCCAGCGTGTGCAAATGGCACAGGGTGAGGGGGTGGATATTGCCCTGACGCTTTACGAACCCACGCTCGAACTTGAACAGCACCATGAACTGAGCGTCGCAATCCGCAACCCGGTGCCGGCCTCATGAATCGTCAGCGTGGCATAGTCCTGTTGTTGGCCTTGGTCCTGAGCCTGCTGCTTGGGCTGCTTGCGGCGTCCGCCCTGCGTGATGCGCTGGCGCAAACGCGGATGACCGGCTATCTGAGCGAAGGCCTGCTGGCGCTGGAGCAGGCCGAGGCCACGCTGCTGGCAGGGGCAGGCGAGCTCGAGCGGGCTCCCCCCGACCCTTGCGAGGCGTGCCCGCCACCCGCTCGACCGCATGACCTGAGCGGGCAGTGGCAGCGTACGCGAACCGGCTATTTCCATTTGCAGAATCTGGGTACCAGCGAACACGCGGCGCATATGCCGGAAGGGCAGCAGGTCACCCTGTACCGCGTCACCGCCGTCAGCCTGCAAACCCAGTCGCGGCATGTGCTGGAAGCGGTCTACGCCATGGCCGGCGACACAACCCGGCGCATTGCCTGGCGGCAGAGATTGCGAGGAGACTGACATGCAGCAAGGCTTGAGCCTGATCGAGTTGTTGATTGTGCTGGCCGTGACCGGCATTCTGGCAGCCATTGCCTACCCCAGTTACAGCGACCAGCTACGGCGAGCCGCGCGCAGCGAAGTGGTTGGCCTGCTGCATGATGCCGCCCTGCGCCTGGAGCGCCACCGCGTACGCACTGGCCAATACGCCGAGGGCGACCCGGCGTTGCCCGACGGTACCCGCTATTACAGCCTGCAGGCCCAGCGCGACAGCGACACCTTCACGCTGCGCGCCCGGCGGCTGCCGAGCGGGCTGATGGCGCAGGACCGCTGTGGCGATTTCCAGCTCGACCAGGCCGGCGTGCAGCGCAATCCGGGTGCCGTCGAAGACAGCGTGCACTGCTGGGGAAGCTGAAGATTGAATGATGCCCGGTGCATCGCGGATTTACTTCAGGTGTTGGATCGACAGATGAGCAAGCAAGTAGTGGTGGTCGGCGGCGGGGTGATCGGCCTGCTGACGGCATTCAACCTGGCGGCGAAGGTCGGGCAGGTGGTGGTGTGCGATCAGGGTGAAGTCGGCCGCGAGTCGTCCTGGGCTGGTGGTGGCATCGTCTCGCCGCTGTACCCGTGGCGTTACAGCCCGGCCGTGACCGCCCTGGCACACTGGTCGCAAGACTTTTATCCGCAGCTGGGCGAGCGTTTGTTCGCCAGCACCGGCGTCGACCCCGAAGTGCACACCACGGGCCTGTACTGGCTCGACCTGGACGACGAGGCCGAAGCACTGGCCTGGGCCGAGCGTGAGCAGCGGCCGCTGAGTGCCGTGGATATTTCGGCGGCCTATGACGCGGTACCGGTGCTGGGCCCGGGCTTCAAGCGTGCCATCTACATGGCCGGCGTGGCCAACGTGCGCAACCCGCGCCTGGTGAAGTCGCTCAAGGCGGCGTTGCTGGCGTTGCCCAACGTGACCTTGCGTGAGCACTGCCAGGTTACCGGTTTTGTCCAGCAGGGCGGTCGCGTGACCGGGGTGCAGACGGCAGACGGCGTGCTGGCGGCGGATGAGGTGGTGCTCAGTGCTGGCGCGTGGAGTGGCGACCTGCTGCGTACGCTCGGCCTGGAGCTGCCGGTGGAGCCGGTGAAGGGCCAGATGATTTTGTTCAAATGTGCCGAAGACTTCCTGCCGAGCATGGTGCTGGCCAAGGGGCGCTATGCGATCCCGCGGCGTGACGGGCATATTCTGGTGGGTAGCACGCTGGAGCATGCCGGGTACGACAAGACCCCGACCGAGGAGGCGTTGGAGAGCCTGAAGGCCTCGGCGGTGGAGTTGCTGCCTGAGCTCGAGGGGGCCACGGTGGTGGCGCACTGGGCCGGGCTGCGGCCGGGGTCGCCGGAAGGTATTCCGTATATCGGGCCGGTGCCGGGGCATGCGGGGTTGTGGTTGAACTGCGGGCATTACCGCAACGGGCTGGTGCTGGCGCCGGCTTCGTGCCAGCTGTTTGCCGACCTGTTGACCGGGGTAGAGCCGATCATTGACCCGGCGCCGTATGCGCCAGCCGGGCGGTTGAGCTGAGATTGCCGGGGCCGCTTTGCGGCCCTTTCACCGGCAAGCCAGCTCCCACAGGTCCACCTACAGCCTCGGGACCTGTGCTTTACCTGTGGGAGCCGGCTTGCCGGCGATGAGGCCAGCAAGGCCAATAAATATTTCAGCCGGCGGGTCCAATAGAGCACTCAACCGGTAATCGGTGCCTGCAAATGCCGGCTTGGATAATGCTGCTCATACACCTTGCACACCCGCAGTACCTGCTCATCGGCAAAGCGCCCGGCCACCACCTGCAGCCCCACCGGCAACCCCTCGCGGGTGAACCCGCACGGCACTGAAGCCGCCGGCTGCTGGGTCAGGTTGAAGGGATAGCTGAACGGCGTCCATTCCATCCACTGCGTCATCCCCGACCCCGGCGGCACATTGTGCCCGGCCTCGAATGCCACCAGCGGTAGCATCGGCGATACCAGCACGTCATGACGCTGGTGGAAGGCATTCATCTTCGCGATCAACTCTGCCCGTGCTTCCAGGGCCTGGGTGTATTCGTCCAGGCTGATCCGCGAGCCCTGTTCAGCAATCCAGCGCAGTCCTGGGTCAAGCAACGCTCGCTGTTCATCGCTGAACGCACTGGCCAACCGCGCCGCGCCGGCGAACCACAGGGTATTGAACGTCTCCAGCGGGTCACCGAACCCTGGGTCGACTTCCTCAACCTGTGCGCCCAGCCGTGCCAGGCGCTGCACGGTCTGGGCCACCAGTGCCTGGACCTGCGGGTCGACCTGCACGTAACCGAAGTTGGCACTGTAGGCGATGCGCAGGCCGCTCAGGTCCTGCTCCTGGCCCAGCCACGGCGCCTGCCTGGGGGCGCCGGCCAGCCCGTCACGGGCATCGGGGCGGGCGACGCAGTCGAGCATCAGTACCGAATCGTCGACGGTGCGTGTCATCGGCCCCAGGTGCGACAGCACGGTCATGGCACTGGCCGGCCATTGCGGTACGTAGCCGAAGGTCGGCTTGATGCCGAAGGTGCCGGTAAAGGCGCACGGGATGCGAATCGAGCCGCCGGCATCGCTGCCCTGGTGCAGCACGCCCAGATTCAACGCGGCGGCCGCTGCGGCGCCACCAGACGAGCCGCCAGCGGTCAGCCGGGTATCCCAGGGGTTGCGGGTGATGCCGTACAGCGGGTTGTCGGTCACCCCCTTCCAACCGAACTCCGGCGTGGTGGTCTTGCCCACCAACACAGCGCCGGCTTCGCGCATGAAGGCCGTGAAGGGCGCATCGACTTCCCACGGACCTGCGCCCGAGGTGGTGCGCGAGCCCTTGCGTGTGGGCATGCCCCGGGTCAGGGTCAGGTCCTTGATCGAGGCGGGTACGCCATCCAGCCGGCCGCAGGGCTCGCCACGCTGCCAGCGCTGTTCGCTGGCGCGGGCGGCGGCGCGGGCACCTTCGCCGTCGACATGGCAATAGGCGTTGACCGCCGGGTTGTGCAGGTCGATGCGCGCCAGCACATCGTCGATCACCTCGACCGGTGACAGTTGGCGGCGCTGGTACAACTCGAGCAGTTCGACGGCGGTGAACTCGCCAATCGCGGTTTTCTGGGTCATCTCAACGGGCTCCCGGGTTGGCGGCTTGGAACATGGCGCGCAGCAGCACGTCGCAGCCATCGGCCAGGTCCTGTGGCGCGGCATTTTCGATTTCGTTGTGGCTGATGCCGCCTTCGCAAGGCACGAAAATCATCCCGGCTGGGCCCAGTTCGGCGAGGAAGATCGCGTCGTGGCCGGCGCCGCTGACGATATCCATGTGGCTCAGGCCCAGCTCCCGCGCGCCTTGGCGCACGGCGTCCACGCACTGCTCGGCGAAGTACAGCGGCGGGAAGTCTGCGGTTGGCGTCAGCTCGAAACTCAACCCGTGTCTTGTCGTGCTGGTTTCAATGGCCGCGCGTACTTCGCTGACCATGCCGGCGAGGTGCTCGGGGTCGAGGTGGCGCAGGTCGATGGTCATCTGCACCTGGCCGGGGATGACATTGCGCGAGCCCGGGTGCAGGTTCAGGCAGCCGACGGTGCCGCAGGCATGCGGCTGGTGGGCGTGGGCCACGCGGTTGACCGCAGCCACCACCTCGGCGGCACCGACCAGCGCATCCTTGCGCAGGTGCATCGGGGTGGGGCCGGCATGGGCCTCGACGCCGGTCAGTACCAGGTCGAACCATTTCTGCCCCAGGCAGCCCTGGACCACGCCAATGGTGGTGCGCTGGTCTTCCAGCACCGGGCCTTGTTCGATATGTGCTTCGAAGTAAGCACCGACGGCATGCCCGGTGGGCACGCGCGGGCCGGCGTAACCAATGCGCTGGAGTTCCGCGCCTACCGACAGGCCCTGGTCGTCGACCTTGGCCAGGGTCTCCTGCAGGCCGAACTTACCGGCGAACACCCCTGAGCCCATCATGCACGGCGGGAAGCGCGAGCCTTCCTCGTTGGTCCATACCACCACTTCCAGCGGGGCCTCGGTGGTCAGGTCCAGGTCGTTCAGGGTGCGCAGCACCTCGAGGCCGGCCATGACCCCGTAGCAGCCGTCGAACTTGCCGCCGGTGGGTTGGGTGTCGATGTGGCTGCCGGTCATCACTGGCGGCAGGGCCGGGTTGCGCCCCGGGCGGCGGGCGAAGATGTTGCCGATGGCGTCGATGCTGACCGTGCAGCCGGCGTCTTCGCACCAGCGCACGAACAGGTCGCGGGCCTGGCGGTCGAGGTCGGTCAGGGCCAGGCGGCATACGCCACCCTTGGCGGTGGCGCCGAGCCGGGCCAGGTCCATCAGCGATTGCCAGAGGCGATCGCTGTTGACCAGCGGGCCCTGGCCGAGCAGGTGCTGCGAGGGATCGATGCGGGTGTTCATGGTTCATCTCTCCTGAAATGACTGGGTTGCTTGTGCCGGCCTCTTCGCGGGCTTGCCCGCTCCCACAGGAGTCTCACCTCTCTCAGGCCGGTGGAGTACCTGTGGGAGCGGGCAAGCCCGCGAAGAGGCCGGTACAGAAAAACGGATCTGGGTCAGGCACTAAGGGCCAGGTAACGGTTCTTGATGCTCGGATCCTCGCGGAACTGCGCCGCACTGCCCTGGTAGGCGACGCGGCCCTGTTCCAGCACGTAGTGGCGGTCAGCGAGGGCGTCGCAGACCATCAGGTTCTGTTCCACCAGCAGGATCGACAGGCCTTCGTCCTTGATCCGCCGCAGAATCCTCACCAATTCGTCGACGATCACCGGGGCCAGGCCTTCGGTGGGCTCATCGAGGATCAGCAGCTTGGGGCCGTTGAGCAGGGCGCGGGCGATGGCCAGCATCTGCTGCTCGCCGCCGGACAGGGCGAAACCGCCGTTGCGGTGCCGTTCCTTCAGCCGCGGGAACATGCTGTACACGTCTTCCAGCTGCCAGCGGCTGTCCTTGCGAACGGCAATCCTCAGGTTCTCCTCAACGCTGAGCTGGCGAAAGATGCCGCGGTGCTCCGGCACCAGGGCAATGCCGAGCCGGGCGATATCGAAGATTTCGCGGCCGACCAGTTGCTGGCCGTTGAAGCTGATCTGCCCCTGCCGTGGGCGGACGATGCCGAGGATGCTGCGCAAGGTGGTGGTCTTGCCGGCGCCGTTGCGCCCCAGCAGGGTCACCAGTTCGCCAGCCTCGACCTTGAGCGAGACGCCTTCGAGCACATGGCTCTTGTCGTAGTAGGAATGGATCGAATCGACGTTGAGCATCAGGCGGCCTCTCCAAGGTAGGCGGTGCGGACACGCTCGTCGTTGCGCACCTGTTCAGGGGTACCCTCGACCAGGATCTGGCCGTGGCTCATCACCGTGATGCGCTGGCTGATCGACATGACGATGCTCATGTTGTGCTCGATCAGCAGCACGGTGTGGTCGCGGCCGAGGTCGCTGATCAAGTCGGTCATCACCGGGATGTCGTCGATCCCCATGCCCGAAGTGGGTTCGTCGAGCATCAGCAGGGTGGGTTTGGCGCAGATCGACATGCCCACCTCCAGCACCCGTTGCTGGCCGTGCGACAGCTCGCCGGCCAGGGTCTCGGCGCGGGCGGCAAGCTTCAGGCGCTCCAGCACCTGGTCGGCGGTGTCCCAGTGGCTGCGCTTGTGCTCGACGCTGCGCCAGAAGTTCAGCGCACCCAGGCCATCGCGGCCCTGGGCGGCCAGGCGCAGGTTCTCGCGCACCGACAGGTTCTGGAACAGACTGGTGAGCTGGAACGAACGGGCCATGCCCAGCGCCACGCGTCCGTGGGACGGCTTGCGGATGATGTCCTGGCCGTTGAACAGGATCTTGCCCGCGGTGGCCTGGCGCTCGCCGGTCAGGCAGTGGAACAGGCTGGTCTTGCCGGCGCCGTTGGGGCCGATGATGGTGTGGATGGAGCCGGCGCGAACCTTGAGGTCGACACCCGCAACCGCCTTGAACGGCCCGTAGGCCAGCTCCAGCTGGCGGGTTTCCAGGAGGTAGTCGCTCATCACAGGGTCTCCTTGGTCTTGGCCTGGGGTTTGTCATTGGCATTGCGGTTAGCCAGCAGGCGCTTGCCCAGTTCGGCCAGGCCGCCCCACAAGCCGCCACGCATGAACACCACCACCAGGATCAGGATCACCCCCAGCAGCATCAGCCAGCGCGGCCACAGCTCCGACAGCACATCGCCCAGCAGCACGATGGCGCCGGCCCCCAGCAGCGAGCCGAACAGCGAGCCGGTGCCACCGACGATGGTCATGATCAGGATGTTCTCGCTCATCATCAGGTCGATGTTCGACAGCGGCGCAAAGTGCAGCAGCATGGCGTATAGCGCCCCGGCGATACCGGTGATGGCGCCCGACAGCATGAACACCAGGATCTTGAAGTGACGGGTGTCGTAGCCGATGGCTGCGGCGCGGGTCTCGTTTTCGCGGATGGCCAGCAGGGTGCTGCCGAATGGCGAACGGATCACCCGCAGGGCGCCGGCAAAGATCAGCAGGAACAGCACCGCGACGAACACATAGAAGTGCCGTGGGTCGGCCAGGTCGACCAGCACATGGCCGGCGATTTCGATGTTGGGCCGGGGCACATCGAGCAGGCCGTTGTCACCGCCGGTCCAGCCGCTGAGGGTGTAGGCAAGGAAGTAGGCCATCTGGCTGAAGGCCAGGGTCAGCATGACGAAGTAGATACCCGTGCGGCGGATCGCCAGGGCGCCTACCAGCAGCGCCAGGAAGGCACCGAACACGGCTGCGCCAAGCAGCGCGGCGAACATGCCCCACTGCAGGTGGATCATCAGCAGTGCCGCGCCATAGGCGCCTACGCCAAAGAAGATGCCCTGGCCGAACGATAGCAGGCCGGTGTAGCCGAGCAGCAGGTTGCAGGCCAGCGCCGCCAGGGCAAAGATCAGGATCTCGGTGGCCAGGGTGGCCGATGGCAGCAGCAGCGGCAGCGCCACCAGGCTGGCGACCACCAGCAACAGCAGGGCCGGGGCGCGGCCCTTGGCGACTGGCAATGGGTTTTTCTCGCTCATCTCAGGCTCTCCCGAACAGGCCATAGGGACGGACCAGGATCACTGCGGCCATGGCGCCGTAGATCATCAGGCTGGCGCCTTGCGGCCAGAGGCTGGTCATCATGCTTTGCACCACACCCACCAGCAGGCCGCCGACCAGGGCGCCGCCGAACGAGCCCATGCCGCCGATCACCACCACCACGAAGGCGATGCCGAGGATTTCCGGGCCGACGAAGGGCTGGGCGCCACGCAGCGGTGCGAACAGCACGCCCGCCACGCCGGCCAGGCCCACGCCCAGGGCGAAGGTCAGGGAGAACAGGCGGAAGATGTTGGTGCCCAGCAGCGACACGGTTTCGGTGCTTTCGCTGCCGGCCCGCACCAGGGCGCCGAAGCGGGTGCGCTCCAGCAGCAGCCACAGGCCAAGGCCGATCAGCGCGGCGAAACCGATCAGGAACAGCCGGTAGTAGGGGTAGATGAAGTCACCGACGATCAGCACCCCGCGCAGCTCCGGCGGCACGGCGATGTTCTTGCCCACCGGGCCCCAGATCAGTACCGAGGCTTCCTGGATGATCAGCGCGATACCGAGGGTGACGAGGATCTGGAAGGTATGCGGCAGGTGGTAGATGCGCTTGATCAACAGGCGCTCGACCGCCCAGGCCAGCGCCGCCACCACCAGCGGTGCGATCAGCAGGGCCAGCCAGAAGTTGCCGGTAATGGCCACGGCGGTGTAGCACAGGTAGGCGCCCAGCAAGAAGAACGCGCCGTGGGCGAAGTTGACGAAGTTGAGCAGGCCGAAAATGATCGTCAGCCCCACGGCAATGAGGAAGTAGATCATCCCCAGGCCCAGGCCGTTGAGCAGTTGGAACAGGTACAAATCGAGCATGAGCGTGCCCTCGACAGCGCGCGGTGCGGCTGCCTGTACGAGTGTTTGTGACTGACGCCGCGGCTTCAGGCCAGGGCGCAACCGGTGTGGTCGACTTCGACGAACGAGCGGCCCGAGCTGATGACTTCGGCCAGGTCGTCCTCGTCGCGCATCTGCCCCTGGGGCTTGCCGCGCAGCAAGTAGTAATCCTTGAGCACCTGGTGGTCGCCCGGGCGGATCAGTTCTTCGCCGGTCGGGCCCTGGAAGCGCATGCCCTGCAACGCCGCGGACACGGCGGCGCCATCCAGGCTGCCGGCCTTGATGATGGCTTCGAGCATGACCTTGGTGCCGATGTAGTCGGCCGCCAGCGGGTAGTTGGGGTTGATGCCATAGGCCTTGCGGGTGGCAGCGACCAGTTGCTTGTTCAGTGGGGTATCGACCTGGTGCCAGTACTGCGCGCCCAGGTACACGCCTTCGAGCACGTCGCTGCCCAGCTCCTGGAACTGATCGAGGCCGGCGGACCACACAATCAGCACTTTCATGCGCTCCTTGATGCCGAAGTTCACTGCCTGGCGCAGGGCGTTGGACGCCTGGCTGCCGAAGTTGAGTAGCACCAGCACGTCGGGCTTGGCGGCGATGGCGTTGGTCAGGTAGCCGGAAAACTCCTGCTCCTGCAGCGAGTGGTAGCTGTTGCCGATGTGTTCCACTCCGAGCTCAGCGAACACCTTGCGGGCGTTGTCCAGCAGGGCATCGCCGAACACGTATTGCGGGGTGATGGTGTACCAGCGCTTGGCCTGTGGCAGCTGACGGATCATCGGCCCCAGCGTTTCGCGGATGGCGCCGTAGGTGGGCACCGACCAGCGGAAGGTCGAGGCATTGCAGTCCTTGCCGGTGATTTCGTCAGCGCCGACCGGGGTCATGAACACGCCGCCGGCCTTGTGGATTTCCTTCGACACCGCCAATGCCGAGGACGACAGGGTGCAGCCCTGGAAGAAGCGGGCTCCATCCTGGCCGATGGCTTCCTGCACCTTGCGCACCGCCTTGCCGGCGTTGCCTTCGGTGTCGATGACCTTGTACTTGAGCGGGTGGCCGAGCAGTTGCGGGTATTCGGCGATGGCCAGGCGTGAGCCCATGTCGGCGTACTTGCCGTAGCTGGCGAAGGCGCCAGACATGGACTTGAGCCCATAGAAGGTCAATGGTTGGTCGGCGAATGCCCGGTGCGCCCCCAGGGGGAGGCTACCTAAGGCACCCAGGGCAAGGCCTGCCTTGAGCAGGGTACGTCTTTGCATGAGTAACTCCTTGGTTGTGGTTATTAGGCAGGAGTGGCAATGACAAAGCGGGTACGGCCGGGCCTGTGTGCAGGCCTCTTTCCAGGCGGATCAGTGGTGGTGTTCGAACTCCAGCAGGAAGTTGCGGGCAACCTCGCCTTCCAGCGCGGTCATGTGGTGTTCGGCGTCGCACATGTGTTCGTGCATCAGCCGGCGTACAGCGGGCTCGTCGCTGGCGCGCAGGGCGGTCAGCAATTGCTTGTGATAGGCGATGTTGGCCGCGGCGAATTGCTGGCGCTTGGGCAGGTAGGCCTTTTTCAGCACCACCAGGTCGCGCAGCAGGTCGTTGAGGAACACCGCCATGAAACGCAGCAGCGGGTTGGGGCAGCGGTCGGCCAGCAGGGTGTGGAACTCCAGCTCCGCCAGGCGCTGTTCGCGCTGGCCTTCTTCGCTGTCTTCCGGTGCGCTGCAGAAGTCGATGTTGGCCTGCAGCGCGGCGTAGTCGGCGTCGCTCAGCTTGCCCATTACCGATACCGCCAGCTCCACCTCGATGACCTTGCGCAGCTGGTACACCTGTTCGCCGTCCAGGTGCTGGAAGTGCAGGTAGTTGCGCAGCGCGCGGCTGGCAGGTTCGGTGCCCACTTCGTTGAGGTAGGCGCCGCCGCTCGGGCCGGTGCGGGTGCTGACCAGGCCCTCGACCTCCAGGGCCTTGAGCGCTTCGCGGGCGGTACCCTTGGAGCACTCGAAATGCTCCATCAGCTCGCGCTCGGTGGGCAGGCGGTCGCCGGGGTGCAGCGCTTCGGTGACGATCGAGCGCTTGACCGATTCGACGATCACATCGGACAGCTTCTGGCGCTTGCGTTTGGGTTTGAGCATTTCGCTATTTTTCATATTTATGCGGATAAATAGGATTTAGCGAGTTTTGCCGGGATGGGTCAATGCTGGCGGCGGGGGAGGGGTCGTAATTGGTGTGAAAGGGTCGGGGAGGGATAAGTTATGTGGGGATTCATCGCACAACCTGTGGGAGCGGGTTTACCCGCGAATGCTGCATTGAAGCTACCGACGCATTCGCGGGTGAACCCGCTCCCACCGGGGGCTGTATTCAGTCTTGGCGGCCAGGCCCCTGCTGCAGGTGCGCCTGGCTGCAGTACCACTCGTTGCCCTGCTGCAATGCCCGGTCATTGGGCAGGTGCACGCCGCAATGGGCGCAGCGCACCATCTTCAGCGGCGCATCCAGCTTCGCCTCGGGGTGCGACTGTTGGCTGGCTTTGAACTTGCGCCACAGCCAGAACGCGGCGGCGATCAGGGCGATCCAGAAAAGTAGGCGAACCATGGTGTCCAGCTTGTCGGTTGAAGAAGCCGACAGTCTAGGACGCGGCCAATAAAAAAGGGAGGCCCAGGGCCTCCCTTTCATGTACCGCCACGTATCAGTCGAACAGACCAAAGGTCATGTAGCTGAACCAGGAACGGTCCTTCTCGGCTTCCTTCGGCCCTTCCGGCACGATCGGGTCACCGTTCTCGTCAGTTGGCAGCAGCTCACGCGGCATCTCGTCACGTGCATCCTGGAACTGCTTGACCACGTCCTGGTTGGCGCGGGTTTCACCCGGTGGCAGCGGGGTGTCGGTTTCGATCAGGCCCAGGGTCGCCTTGGACAGCCAGCCGCGGCCGTCAGACTCGGTCTGCTTTGGCTGAAACTCGCCATCTACCAGGCTCGGGTGGTCCGGGTAGTTGAGTTTGAGGGTTTCCAGGCTGGTGGCGGCCAGTTCGTCCAGGTGCATCTTCTGGTACGCCTCGACCATCACCGCCAGGCCGTCGCCGACCGATGGGGTTTCCTGGAAGTTCTCCACCACGTAGCGGCCACGGTTGGCGGCGGCTACATAGGCCTGGCGGCTCAGGTAGTAGTCGGCCACATGGATTTCGTACGAGGCCAGCAGGTTGCGCAGGTAGATCATGCGCTGCTTGGCATCGGGGGCGTAGCGGCTGTTGGGGAAGCGGCTGGTCAGCTGGGCGAACTCGTTGTACGAGTCGCGGGCAGCACCCGGGTCACGCTTGGTCATGTCCAGCGGCAGGAAGCGCGCCACCAGGCCACGGTCCTGGTCGAACGAGGTCAGGCCCTTGAGGTAGTAGGCGTAGTCGACGTTCGGGTGCTGCGGGTGCAGGCGGATGAAGCGCTCGGCAGCCGACTTGGCAGCCTCGGGCTCGGAGTTCTTGTAGTTGGCGTAGATCAGCTCGAGCTGCGCCTGGTCGGCATAGCGGCCGAACGGGTAGCGCGACTCCAGGGCCTTGAGCTTGTTCACGGCGCTGGTGTAGCTGGAGTTGTCCAGGTCAGCTTGCGCCTGCTGATACAGCTCGGCCTCGCTGAGGTTCTCGTCGATCACTTCCTTATTGGAGGAACAGGCCGCGGTGAGCCCGAGGATGGCGATCAGCAGCAGGTGTTTCACTTGCATGGCGGCTTGCGTCCCTTTGACGGCCGCTGTCTTGGGCGGTGCCGTCCTGTTATGATGAGCGCCCCGGCCAACCCCGGGACAAAAGAAGCCGTATTTAACCACAAGCTCGCAGCCGAAACCAAAGGCTGTGCGCCCGCCGAATCGAGCATGTCCGAGATCATTCAACTTAGCGCAGAGGTCCCGTCCGAACTGGGCGGTCAACGCCTCGACCAGGTCGCCGCCCAATTGTTCGACGAGTATTCGCGCTCGCGGCTGACTACCTGGATCAAAGAAGGCCGCCTGACGGTCGATGGCGCGGTCCTGCGCCCGCGTGACACCGTCCATGGTGGCGCCGTGCTGGCCCTGGAGGCCGAGCAAGAGGCCCAGGGCGAGTGGGAGGCCGAGGACATCGCGCTGGACATCGTCTATGAAGACGACCAGATCCTGGTGATCAACAAGCCTGCCGGCCTGGTTGTGCACCCGGCTGCCGGGCATGCCAGCGGCACCTTGCTGAACGCGCTGCTGCACCATGTGCCCGACATCATCAACGTGCCGCGCGCCGGCATCGTGCACCGCCTGGACAAGGACACCACCGGCCTGATGGTGGTGGCCAAGACCCTGCAGGCGCAGACCAACCTGGTCGACCAGCTGCAAAAGCGCTCGGTCAGCCGCATTTATGAATGCATCGTGGTTGGTGTGGTGACTGCCGGTGGCAAGATCGACGCACCCATCGGCCGCCACGGCGGCATGCGCCAGCGCATGGCAGTCACCGACGGCGGCAAGCCTGCGATCAGCCACTACCGTGTGCTCAAGCGCTTCCGCTCGCACACCCATGTGCGGGTGAAGCTGGAAACCGGCCGTACCCACCAGATCCGCGTGCACATGGCTCATGTCGGCTACCCGCTGGTCGGCGACCAGACCTACGGCGGCCGCTTCCGCATTCCGCCGGCAGCCAGCCCGACCATGGTCGAGGCGGTGAAGACCTTCCCGCGTCAGGCCCTGCACGCACGCTTCCTGGCGCTGGTACACCCGGCCACCGGTGAGCGCATGGAATGGGAATCGCCGCTGCCGGATGACTTCGTCTGGTTGCTGTCGCTGCTGAACCAGGATCGCGAGAGCTTTATCGGATGAGTGGCCTGACTCAGTCGCTGCTGTTCCCCGACTGGCCAGCCCCGGCCTCGGTGCGCGCCTGTGTCACCACCCGCCAGGGCGGCGTCAGCCTGCCGCCCTATGAAACCTTCAACCTTGGCGACCATGTAGGGGACGACCCTGCCGCGGTGGCCGAAAACCGTCGTCGCCTGAGCGACGAATTCGCCATCCAGCCGGCCTGGCTCAAGCAGGTGCATGGGCTGGTGGTAGCAAATGCCGACCCGGCCGTGGTGGCCGAGGCCGACGCCAGCTGGACTGATCAGCCTGGCATTGCCTGCACCGTGATGACTGCCGATTGCCTGCCAGCACTGTTCTGCGACCGGGCCGGTACCCGTGTGGCGGCCGCGCATGCTGGCTGGCGCGGGCTGGCCGGTGGTGTGCTGGAGGCCACCTTGGATCGCCTGGCACTGCCACCCGAAGAGGTGCTGGTGTGGCTGGGGCCGGCGATTGGCCCACAGGCGTTCGAAGTGGGGCTGGAAGTGCGTGATGCCTTTACGGCGGTGCACCCGGAAGCGGCCAGGGCCTTTGTCGATGGTGCCCGGCCGGGCAAGTTGATGGCCGACATCTATGAGCTGGCGCGTATTCGTTTGGCGGCGCGTGGGGTGACTGCTGTTCATGGCGGTGGCTTGTGCACGGTCAGCGACGAGCGGTTCTTCTCCTATCGCCGTACTCCGCAGGGGGGGCGTTTTGCTTCCCTTGTGTGGCTGGAACCGCGCTAGCCTGCATCGGCCTTTTCGCGGGTGAACCCGCTCCCACAGGATAATCACAGGCCCTGAGAGCGGAGCAGTACTTGTGGGAGCGGGCATGCCTGCGAATGGCCCAGCACTAATCCAACAGGTTGATCCTGGTCAACCCCGCTACGCTTGAATCTTCCAGAATCAGCCTTATCTATAAGGTCATCTCAGGCAGGTTTCTTCACAAACAGGCGCTGTCCATCGCTCCGACCTGCCCTTTAAAAGGAAGGTACCCCCATGCGAATAGACCGTTTGACCAGCAAGCTGCAGCTTGCGATATCCGATGCCCAATCCCTGGCGGTTGGCATGGATCACCCTGCCATCGAGCCGGTGCACCTGTTGCAGGCACTGCTCGAGCAGCAGGGCGGTTCGATCAAGCCGCTGCTGATGCAGGTAGGCTTCGACATCAACAGCCTGCGCCAGGCACTGGTGAAAGAACTCGACCAGCTGCCGAAAATCCAGAACCCCACCGGCGACGTAAACATGTCGCAGGACCTGGCGCGCCTGCTCAACCAGGCCGACCGCCTGGCCCAGCAGAAGGGCGACCAGTTCATTTCCAGCGAACTTGTGCTGCTGGCTGCCATGGACGAGAACAGCAAGCTCGGCAAGCTGTTGTTGAGCCAGGGCGTGAGCAAGAAGGCCCTGGAAAACGCCATCAACAACCTGCGCGGCGGTGCGGCGGTCAATGACGCCAACGCCGAGGAATCGCGCCAGGCGCTGGACAAGTACACCGTCGACCTGACCAAGCGTGCCGAAGAAGGCAAGCTGGACCCGGTGATTGGCCGTGACGACGAAATTCGCCGTACCGTACAGGTGCTGCAACGCCGTACCAAGAACAACCCGGTGCTGATCGGTGAGCCTGGCGTAGGTAAAACCGCCATCGCCGAAGGCCTGGCCCAGCGCATCATCAATGGTGAAGTGCCGGACGGCCTGAAGGGCAAGCGCCTGCTGGCGCTGGACATGGGCGCGCTGATTGCCGGTGCCAAGTACCGCGGCGAGTTCGAAGAACGCCTCAAAGGCCTGCTGAACGAGCTGTCCAAGCAGGAAGGCCAAATCATCCTGTTCATCGACGAACTGCACACCATGGTCGGCGCCGGCAAGGGCGAGGGCGCCATGGACGCCGGCAACATGCTCAAGCCGGCCCTGGCTCGTGGCGAGCTGCACTGCGTTGGCGCCACCACGCTGAACGAGTACCGCCAGTTTATCGAAAAGGATGCTGCCCTGGAGCGCCGCTTCCAGAAGGTGCTGGTCGAGGAGCCGAGCGAGGAAGACACCATCGCCATCCTGCGGGGCCTGAAAGAGCGCTATGAAGTGCACCACAAGGTGGCCATCACCGACGGCGCCATCATTGCTGCGGCCAAGCTCAGCCACCGCTACATCACCGACCGTCAGCTGCCGGACAAGGCCATTGACCTGATCGACGAAGCGGCCAGCCGCATCCGCATGGAGATCGACTCCAAGCCGGAAGTGCTCGACCGCCTCGACCGTCGCCTGATCCAGCTGAAGGTGGAGTCGCAGGCGCTGAAGAAGGAAGAAGACGAAGCGGCGAAAAAACGCCTGGAGAAACTGACCGAGGAAATCGACCGGTTGGAGCGGGAATACGCCGACCTGGAAGAAATCTGGGCTTCCGAGAAGGCCGAAGTACAGGGCTCGGCGCAGATCCAGCAAAAGATCGAGCAGGCCCGCCAGGAGCTGGAGACCGCCCGTCGCAAAGGCGACCTGAGCCGCATGGCCGAGCTGCAGTACGGGGTGATCCCGGACCTGGAGCGCAGCCTGCAGATGGTCGACCAGCACGGCAAGACCGAAAACCAGTTGCTACGCAACAAGGTCACCGAGGAAGAAATTGCCGAAGTGGTCTCGAAGTGGACCGGTATCCCGGTGGCCAAGATGCTCGAAGGCGAGCGTGAAAAGCTGCTGAAGATGGAAGAGCTGCTGCACCAGCGTGTGATCGGTCAGAACGAGGCGGTAACCGCCGTGGCCAACGCGGTGCGCCGTTCGCGTGCCGGGCTGTCCGACCCGAACCGGCCGAGTGGTTCGTTCCTGTTCCTCGGCCCGACCGGGGTGGGCAAGACCGAGCTGTGCAAGGCGCTGGCCGAGTTCCTGTTCGACACCGAAGAGGCAATGGTGCGCATCGACATGTCCGAGTTCATGGAGAAGCATTCCGTGGCTCGCCTGATCGGTGCCCCACCAGGCTATGTGGGGTATGAAGAGGGCGGTTACCTGACCGAGGCGGTACGGCGCAAGCCATATTCGGTGGTGCTGCTGGACGAGGTGGAGAAGGCCCACCCGGATGTGTTCAACGTGCTGCTGCAGGTGCTGGAAGATGGCCGCCTGACCGACAGCCACGGGCGCACCGTGGACTTCCGCAACACCGTGATTGTGATGACCTCCAACCTGGGCTCGGCGCAGATCCAGGAACTGGTGGGTGACCGCGAGGCACAGCGTGCGGCGGTGATGGATGCGGTGGGTTCGCATTTCCGTCCGGAATTCATCAACCGTATCGACGAAGTGGTGGTGTTCGAGCCACTGGGCCGCGAGCAGATTGCCGGCATTACCGAAATCCAGCTGGGCCGCCTGCGCAGCCGTCTGCTGGAGCGCGAACTGTCGCTGAGCTTGAGCCCGGAGGCATTGGACAAGCTGATTGCCGTGGGTTACGACCCGGTATACGGTGCACGGCCACTGAAGCGTGCGATCCAGCGCTGGATCGAGAACCCGCTGGCGCAGTTGATCCTGGCAGGCAAGTTCATGCCGGGCACGGCGATTACCGCCAAGGTGGAAGGCGACGAAATCGTCTTCGGCTGATCTGTTTCACCATGAGCCCCGCATCTGCGGGGCTTTTTTTGCCTGTGCCGGCCCCTTCGCGGGTAAACCCGCTCCCACAGGATTACCTACAGCTCAAAGGCCTGTGCAGTACCTGTGGGAGCGGGTTTACCCGCGAAGAGGCCCTCACAGCCCCAGCAAATCCGGGCCTTTCCGGCTTCCTGGATAACTAGCTGAAATTTTTGAAATTTTTGCTTGCATCTAAAATCGGGTGCCCCTAATATACGCCGCGTTGTCAGGCACTAAGCGAATCACCAGCAACATCGGTGACCGCAAAACAACTTACAAATCAGTAAGTTGAATGAAAAAAAGTGGTTGACAAGGAAAACGAAGAATGTAGAATAGCCGGCCTCAGCAGCTGCAACGCGAAAGCGGATAGCCAAAGAGACCGAAGCTAACACAAGCTTCGAAGCTGTAAAGATGTACCGAAGTTCAGTTCCGCGATAGCTCAGTCGGTAGAGCAAATGACTGTTAATCATTGGGTCCCTGGTTCGAGTCCAGGTCGCGGAGCCAATCTCGGGGTGTAGCGCAGTCCGGTAGCGCGCCTGCTTTGGGAGCAGGATGTCAGGAGTTCGAATCCCCTCACCCCGACCATTTTCCGGGTCGTTAGCTCAGTTGGTAGAGCAGTTGGCTTTTAACCAATTGGTCGTAGGTTCGAATCCTACACGACCCACCATGTAAAAAGGGCATCTCAGTGAGATGCCCTTTTTCTTTAAGTATCACGGGGTGTAGCGCAGTCCGGTAGCGCGCCTGCTTTGGGAGCAGGATGTCAGGAGTTCGAATCCCCTCACCCCGACCATTTCCGGGTCGTTAGCTCAGTTGGTAGAGCAGTTGGCTTTTAACCAATTGGTCGTAGGTTCGAATCCTACACGACCCACCATGAAAAAAAGGGCATCTCGCATGAGATGCCCTTTTTTTGCGTTGAATTTACCCCACAAGAATGCGCTCTTGGGCCCACACAGCCCTGTGTGGGAGCGGGTTCACCCGCGAATGCGGCAGCAGGTTCACCATCGCATTCGCGGGTAAACCCGCTCCCACAGGGTATGCAGGTGTCTGTCAGTGCAATTTCAGGCGCGGCTCGGTACCCCGGCCAATCTTGCTACCCAGCATCATCAACGCCGTACGGAAGAACCCGTACAACGCCATCTGGTGCATCCGGTACAGCGACACGTAGAACATCCGCGCCAGCCAGCCCTCCAGCTTCACGCTGCCCATCAGGTTACCCATCAGGTTGCCCACCGCCGAGAAGCGCGACAGCGACACCAGCGAACCGTAGTCCTTGTACTCATAGGTCGGCAGCGCCTTGTTCTCCAGCCGCGCCTTCAAACTCTGCGCCAGCATCGAAGCCTGCTGGTGCGCCGCCTGGGCACGTGGCGGCACGTTGCGGTCGCTACCCGGTTGCGGGCAGGCCGCGCAGTCACCGAAGGCAAAGATGTTGTCATCGCGCGTGGTCTGCAAGGTAGGGCGTACCACCAGCTGGTTGATGCGGTTGGTTTCCAGGCCATCGATGTCCTTGAGGAACGCCGGCGCACGGATACCAGCCGCCCACACTTTCAAACTAGCCTGGATCACTTCACCGTCTTTGGTTTTCAGGCCATCCTCGGTCACTTCACTGACGGCGGCATTGGTCATCACCTTCACCCCGAGCTTTTCCAGGGTCTTGTGCACCGGCACGCTGATGCGCTCTGGCAGCGCCGGCAGTACGCGCGGGCCGGCCTCGATAATGGTGATGTGCATGTCCTTGGGCTGGATGCGGTCCAGGCCATAGGCCGCCAGTTCGTGGGCCGCGTGATGCAGCTCGGCTGCCAGTTCCACACCGGTGGCACCGGCACCGACAATGGCCACGCTGATCTTCTCGCTCGCCACGTCACCGGCATGGGCGCGCAGATAGTGGTTGAGCAACTGCTGGTGGAAACGCTCGGCCTGCTTGCGGGTGTCGAGGAACAGGCAGTGCTGCGCCGCGCCCAAGGTGCCGAAGTCGTTGGTGTTGGAACCTACGGCAATGACCAGGGTGTCGTAGCCCAAGGTGCGCGCAGGCAGCAGCTCGCGGCCCTCTTCGTCGAGGGTGGCGGCCAGTTGAATCTGTTTGCCTTCACGGTCCAGGCCGCTCATGCGCCCCAACTGGAAGTTGAAGTGGTTCCACTTGGCCTGGGCCACGTAGTTCAGTTCGTCTTCCGAGGAGTTCAGCGAGCCGGCGGCCACTTCGTGCAGCAGGGGCTTCCAGATGTGCGTGAGGTTGGCGTCGACCAGGGTGATCTCGGCCTGCTTGCGCTTGCCCAGGCTTTTACCCAGGCGGGTCGCCAGTTCCAGGCCGCCGGCGCCGCCGCCGACAATCACGATGCGATGAGTCATGGGGATATCTCATAAGGTTTACGGAATTCGTGGCCCCGGGGGCCGGCCGCAAACTGCACGAGGGGAGGGCGAGCGCGAAGCAGCTCATAGCACCAGTCCACTGAGCAGGCGGCTGATGAGACCCAACCCGATGGTCACGGCCACCACCAGCACAAGGAGCAGCCACGGCCGGAAGGGCCTGCGCTCGACTTGGTGCTGGGGGGCTCGCAGATACTCATCGACACGACGCTGATCTTCCGGATTCAGGCGGCTGGTCATGGTGGGGCCTCGTCAGGTAGACGTTTGGGACTGCGTAAACGCTACAGCGTTCACGCAAGCGCTTGAAACAAATGATAAGGCTTTCTATCTCCGGCGCCGAGTGTACGCCATCGCAAACACTCGCTGCAGTGGATCAAAGACTGATGCCCACGTCGAACACAATGCTGCGGCCCAGGTTGCCGCGCAGGAAGTCCGGCGCATCGGGGTGGGCGAACAGCACCCGGGCAAATGTCGGCCCGACCAGTGACAGCGAGCGCCAGCCCTGGCGCAGATATTCGGTGGGCGGCGGGAAATGGGTATTGAGGTCGAGCACTTCGCGCTTGAGGCTGGCGAAGGCAATGATATCCAGCTCGTTCAGTTCCAGCCCGCGTTCCCGGTAGTTGTGCGCCTTCTTGCGCAAGGTCGGCGCCAGCCGCCCCAGCAGCTCGGTGGCACTGATGCGCCGCGGGCGCGCTTCGCGGCGCACCAGTTGCGCCAGGGAAAACGCACTGCGCCGGCGCTGCAGTTCTTCGCGCCATTCATCGTTGAGCCGGCGGCCCTCGTCGAGCACGAAAAACACCTCGAACGCCGCGTCGCGGAACAGCACATCTGGCGGTTCTTGCCCGGCCGGGGTGAAGTCCTCGCTGCGATAGGGGATGTTCAGCCCCTGCAACAGGCGTTGGCACACCCAACGCTCCCGCTCCCACTTGCGGGCGTTGGAGAGAAAGGCATTGGCTTGTTCCGCCTGGATGGTAAGCAGGCGCAGGTAGTCTGAGTCATCCATGCAGACAAGCTTAGCTGCTAATCGATGACGATAAGATGCTGTTTGTGCGCAGAAATCAGCCCAGTATTGGCCATTGCTGCACCACCCCAAGCAGGTGCACCAGGCCAAACCCCAGGCAGATCAGCGAACTGACCACGATGAAACGCCGCGAGCGCCCGGTACCCGCCAGCAATATCGGCCCCAGCAGGCCGCGCGCCAGGTACACCAAGGTGATCAGGCAGATGGCCGGCAGCAGCAAGGGCAACCGCCCGATGGCCCCGGCAGCTGACAGCGCATACCCCGACCAGGCCAGCAGCGCGCAGGCGATGGCTGCGGTGATCAGCCCTGGGTACCAGCGGCCGTTTTCGGCGGCCACGGCCATGCGCTCGCCGGCCCCGAACAAACGGTACCAGCGCGGCCCGACGGCGATGATGACCAGGTGAAGTACGCCGATGATGGCGTTGAGCGCTGCTGCCAGCAGCAGGGCGAGGTTGATTCCTTCCGGCATGAGCAATGCTTCCTGCATCGAGTGAGGGTGCCAGCCTAGCGCAACCGAATGAAACGGAGAATGGGTGTAGACTCGGCTTTATCCACATGGCTGCAGGGGGCATTCGTCAGGTGATCAGCGCGCAGGTGTTGTCGGGCACCACCCTTACGCTTGGCTGGCTGGGATATGTGCCGTTGCTGATCTGGGCGGTCAGCCAGGTGCGCTGGGTTGAGCTGTTCACCGACCGGCGCCGCCAGCATCTGCTGTTTGGCACGGTGTTCTGCCTGTTTGCCTTGTGGTTGGTGCGGCGCGATTTCGATACCGGTGTGTCGTACCACTTCATAGGCATGACGGCGGTCACGCTGTTGCTGGACTGGCCACTGGCGGTGCTGGGCGGGTTCATGGCCCAGCTCGGTTTGCTGGTGCTGGGGCGTCAGGACCTGGCGGCGCTGGGGGTGAATGGCTTGTTGCTGGTTGGCCTGCCGGTGCTGATCGCCGAGGCGTGCGCGATAGGGGTCGAGCGCGCCCAGCCGCGGAACCTGTTTGTGTATATCTTCTGTTCAGGGTTCTTCCCGGCGGCATTGACCGTGCTGGCCTGCCTGTCGGCTGCGTTGGGGCTGTTGTGGCTGGACGGGCGCTTCGCCATGCCGGAGTGGCTCAGCGATTTTGTCGGCTACCTGTGGCTGATGATGTTCCCCGAAGCGTTCATCAACGGCACGGTGATCAGTGCGCTGGTGGTGTTTTGCCCGGAGTGGCTGGAAACCTTCAACCGCACGCGGTATCTGCAGGCGCCGTGGAAGGAGGATGAGCGGTGATTTTGTGGCGGCTGTACTGGCCCTTTCGCGGGTAAACCCGCTCCCACAGGTATTGCACCAGCCTTGAAAGCCGTGAGGTCTCTGTAGGAGCGGGTTCACCCGCGAAAGGGCCCTGAAGGACACCTTGCTATCGGATCAATGCCGCGGCTCCAAATCCCCCGAGTACAGCTCATCCTCGGACTCTTCCGCCCCCGGAATCTTGTGCTCCTCCGCCGCCCAGGCCCCCAGGTCGATCAGTTTGCAACGGTCCGAACAGAACGGCCGGAACGGGCTTTTCTCGTTCCATTCCACAGGTGCGCCACAGGTCGGGCAATCGACGGTCAATGGCTGGCTCATGGCTGGCCTCCTCGTAAAGTCAGGTAAAAGTGGTGCAGGCGGTCAATCTGCTGATGCAGCGCGGCCAGGTCGCCGTCATTGACCACCACATCATCGGCATGGCGCAGGCGCTCCTCACGGGCCAGCTGGGCCTTGAGAATGGCCTGCACCTGCTCGGCACTGGTGTTGTCACGCGCCAGGGTACGCGCCACCTGCAGCTCCTGCGGCGCATCGATCACCAGCACCCGTTGGGTTTTCTGGTGCTGGCCCGACTCGATCAGCAGCGGCGACACATACACCGCATACGGCGACTCCGCCTTGGCCAGGTAGCTGAAAATCTCCTGCCCGATCAGCGGGTGCAGCAATTGCTCCAGCCATTTGCGCTGCGCCGGGTCGGCGAATATCAGCTGGCGCAGTGCCGAACGATCGAGTTGGCCGTCCGCCTGCAGTACGCCGGCGCCAAAGCGCTCGACGATGCTGGCCAGGGCCGGGCGGCCAGGCTCGACCACCCAACGCGCCGCCTGGTCGGCATCGACCAGGTGCACGCCAAGCTCGACGAAACGCTCGGCAGCGGCGCTCTTGCCGCTACCAATGCCGCCGGTCAGGCCGAGAATCCAGGGGGTAAAGGCCGCAGTGGTCATCAGAATCCAAGCAGGTTTGTGTATGAAGCGTATATTTCATCACCCCAGAGCACGGCAATCCACCCCGCAATCGCCAGATAGGGGCCAAACGGGATCGCCGTGCCCATCGCATGGCGGCGCAAGCGCAACAGGCACAGCCCAGCCAGCGCCCCGACCACTGACGACAACAGCAAGGTCAATGGCAACACCTGCCAGCCACCCCAGGCCCCGATCAGCGCCATCAGCTTGAAGTCGCCATAGCCCATGCCTTCCTTGCCAGTGGCCAGCTTGAACACCCAGTACACCGTCCACAGGCTGAGGTATCCGGCCACCGCGCCCCACAACGCACTGGTCAGCGGGACGTAGAGGCCAAAGGCGTTGACGATCAGCCCCAGCCACAGCATCGGCAGCACCAGCGCATCCGGCAGCAACTGGTGCTCGGCATCGATCAGGCTCAGGGCCAGCAGGCACCAGGTCAGCGGCAGCGCCAGCAAGGCCTCGGGCGAAACACCAAAGCGCCAGGCCACCACTAGCGACAGCAGCGCGCTGGCCACCTCCACCAACGGGTAGCGCGGGCTGATGCGGGTTTTGCAGGCTGAACAACGCCCGCGCAAGGCCAGGTAGCTGATGACCGGAATGTTCTCCCATGCGCGAATCCGATGCGCACAATGCGGGCAGCGCGAGGCGGGTAGCCACAGGTCGAAACGCTCGTGCCGCGTGATCGGCAACTCCAGCATTTCCTGCGCCTCACGCTGCCATTGCCGCTCCAGCATGATCGGCAGGCGGTACACCAGCACATTGAGAAAACTGCCCACCAGCAGGCCGAGCACCGTGGCCAGGGTGAGAAAGTACGCCGGCTGCTCAGCCAGCAAAGTCCATAAAGTCATGTTCAGATCAAGCTACCCAACTGGAAGATCGGCAGGTACATCGCCACCACCAGGCCGCCCACCAGCAGGCCCAGGACCAGCACGATGGCCGGCTCCAGCAGGCTGGTCAACTGGTCCAGCGCCTGGCTGACCTGTTCCTCGTAATGGCTGGCGGCTTTTTCCAGCATCTGGTCCAGCGTGCCACTGGATTCCCCGATGGCCGTCAGTTGCACCAGCAGCGGCGGAAACAGCGGCTCAGCGGCCATCGCCTGGTGCAGCCCCTGCCCATTGGCCATGCCCTGGCGCAGCCGCAACACCGCCTGCTCGTGCAGGTCGCCGCCACTGACCTTGGCCACCGTGCCCAGTGCATCCAGCAACGGCACCCCGGCGGCGTAGGACGTTGCCAGGCTACGCGCAAACCGCGCCAGCGCCGCCTGCCCCAGCAGCGTGCCGAACACCGGCAAGCCCAGCACCCGGCGAGATATCCACAGGCGCGCTGGCGCGTGCTGCCGGTAGAGCTGGCGCATGGCAAAACCCAGCACCACGCCCATCACCAGCAACAGCGGCGCAAAGCGGCTCAGCCCTGTGGACAAGTCGATCACCCATTGGGTAAATGCCGGCAACGCCACGCCCATGCCCGAGAACATGCCCTCGAATTTCGGAATCACCTCCAGCAACAGGATCGCCGACACCCCTAACCCCGTCAGCAACAGCAGCAACGGGTAGATCATCGCCTTGCGCACCTTCTTGTGCAGCACCCGACGTTGCTCAAGCATGCCCGCCAACTGTTCCAGCTGCCGGTCGAGCGTGCCGGACTGCTCCCCCACCCGCACCAGGTTGCAGTACAACGCATCGAACCAGCCCGGGTGGCGCTGCAACGCATCCGCCAGCCCCAGGCCCGAGGCCACATCCTGTTTCAATCTATCCAGCAACGCCGCCTGCGCCGCATCACAGCCACTGCGCCCCATCACCTCGAACGCCTGCAGCAGCGGCACCCCGGCCTTGAGCAAGGTCGCCAGCTGCCGGCTGAACCCCGCCGGGTCGGCCTTTGCCCGCCGTTTCGGCAAACTGAACGTCAGCCCACCGGCAGGCCGCAAACTGGCCACCTTGATGCCCTGGCGGATAAGCCCGGCACGCACATAAGCCGGGCTGCGCCCGGACGTTTGCCCGCTGACAGGCGCGCCGTTGGCGTCGGTGCCGTGCCAAGTGTAGAGGAGTGTGGATTGAGTCATGCAAGGTCCTTTTTCTGCCCAAGTGACAAGCCTGGAAACAGCTTGCCGTGTCCATCCAAGGGCGTGCGTCCGAGATGCTCACTAGAGTAGTTCAGCGAAGACGACGCCCAAGCGGGCAGGGGTGACAAAAGGTGTCTGTTCAGGCCTACTGCGCCGCTGCCAGCCGGGGTCGAGCCTGACCTCAACGAGTACGCGTATCAAAAAGGAAAACGTTCATGAAAGGGCAACGCGGTATCACCCTGATCGAACTGATGATCGTCGTCGCGATCATCGGCATTCTGGCGACCATCGCCTTACCGATGTACACCAACCACCAGTCACGCTCCAAGGCCGCGGCCGGGTTGCTGGAGATCAGCGCGCTGAAGACCGCGATGGACCTGCGGTTGAATGACGGGAAGGATGTGCCGGATGTGGCCGCGCTGGGCGGCCAGCCGGCGACGGCGCACTGTGCGATCACGGCTAGCGGCAAGGCGGCGGAAGGCACCGGGAGCATCGTTTGCACGCTGGTGGATGCGCCGGCCAATGCGCTGGGCAAGGCATTGACCCTGACGCGTTCGGCTAGCGGGTGGGCGTGTACGACCGACATCGAGGAAGACCTGGCGCCGAAGGGGTGCAAGGCGCCTTGAGGGTGGGGCAATAAACTAGCGGAAACAGGGGTTTGCGTAACGGGTGCGAGCAGTGGTACGTTGCGCTACACGCCGGTGTAGCTCAGTCGGTAGAGCAGCGCACTCGTAACGCGAAGGTCGCAGGTTCGATTCCTGTCTCCGGCACCAGAGACCAGTTTCCAGAAGTCTATGACTGTCTACGAAACGCCCCGCAAAGCCCGCCTAGTGCGGGCTTTGTTGTTTCTGTCTGTCTCTTTTTGTCTCTGGGCATCTACGCGATTTAGGGATATGGTTAGGGATATCTCGGTTTGTAGTGGTCAACTAATCCCGGACACCGGATTAAGTTTTTCCTCGGCAATCGCCGGAGGTAACCCACCGTTGAACTGATGCGGTCGCCCCCAGTTGTAGCGCTGCATCAGAAACCTGCCGATGTCCTGCTGTGCCTGCGCAGCACTCATGTAGCCCACACTTGGCACCCACTCCGTTTTCAGGCTGCGGAACAAACGCTCCATAGGCGCATTGTCCAAGCAATTACCTCTGCGGCTCATGCTTTGCTTGAAGCGGTAACGCCACAACCGCTGACGAAAAGCTCGGCTGCCATACTGGCTGCCCTGATCACTGTGAAACAGTACATTCTGCGGCCGCCCGCGGTGCTTGTCCGCCATGTCCAGCGCCTTGATGACCAATTCGCTGTCCGGTTTGGGTGAAAACGCCCAGCCCACCATGCGACGTGCAGAAAGGTCGATAACTGCCGCCACATAGTGCCACTGGCCTTGAGCCCACACATACGTGATGTCGCCGCACCATGCTTGATTCGGTGCCGTAACATCGAATGCGCGCTCCAGCACGTTCGGGATGTCAGGGCGCTCTACTGTGGCCTTCTTGTAGGCATGTGAACCCGGTTGCTTACTGATCAGCTTCATTTCGCGCATCAACTTGCGCACCTTGAAGCGGCCGATCTGAATGCCTTCTTCGCGCATCATGCACATGATGGTTCGACTACCTGCGGCACTACGGCTCTGTGTAAATAGCTCGTTAACCCGAACGCGCAGTGCCAGTCGCGCAACGTCCGGAGATCGCCGTTTATGGCAATGCGCGTAGTAACACGAGCGAGTGACTTCAAACACCGAGCAGAGTAATTCGACAGGCTCCTCGCGGCGGAGCTGATCAATCAACGCGAGCGCTCGTGTTCCTCGGCCATCAAGAGCGCGGTAGCCTTTTTTAAAATCGATTTCTCCCGTTCCAGCCGGTTGATCCGAGCTTCCAACTCTTGGATCTTCTGCTGCTCGGGGGGCAGCGCCTTGCTCGTTGGCGTAGCACCGCCACGTTCTGACTGGAGTTGATTCATCCAGCGGCGCAGCGCCGATTCAACCAAGTCGAGCGACCGGGCGGCTTCAGTAAGGCTATAGCTCTGGTCGAGCACCAGGCCGGCTGCCTCGCGCTTGAATTCGGGGGTGAAAGTACGTCGTTGTCTGCTCATCGAACACCTCTGTGTGGCGACCATTTTCGCCTAAAAAGGTGTCCGGGGTTAGTAGACCACTACAATGGGATGTGTCGATAAAAGAGCTTCTGGAATTAGGGGCCAAGCTTTATGCAGCGAAGCGCTACATGGGGAGAGAGCAAATGGCATTTCACCGTTTTCACTTAAGTAGCCAAGTGGAAAGTTTCACTCACTTTGATGAACGAGATTTAGGCTCTATGAGCTACAATTACTCTCCCGCTCAGATCATAGATCTGGATCTACTCCCAAACTAAACTGTCAATGCGCTAGTATGATTGCTCGCTGAGTGCATTGCTATATCAAAGTGCGGTGATGCGCTCGAATTCAAATGTCAAGTCGCATCGCCTATTCGAGTTATGATGATTTGGAAGCTATAATGTTTGGCGTGTCCGCATGATCTAGTGTGACGTCGTAGAGCGTTGACTCATCTGGTGGGGTCAACGCTTAACTGTTTATTTCAGAAGTGATCTTCTATATATGTCAAGGCCTGTCTTATCCCGAGAAGGTCTGTTTGTGGACCCACTCGAACATAGAAGTGCTCCTCTACTTTACTTTGGCTAGATTTCCATTTCAAAAAAACCGGTCTATTGCTTTGTAGGCTTTTCACGTGGAAGATCAACTTCCCATGACTCTCAATGATATCGGTTTTAATAAACTCCGAATATTCTGCGCCGATCGCTTCTCTGAAAATGTTCCAGAAATGAAGTTGAAATTTATCCGCGTTCGGGAACGAGTCATTGTCAATCCCCAAAAGTGTCCCGTCGTCACTAACCCCGACAAATAAAGAGCCGCCAGAGGCGTTTAAAAAGCCAGCAACGGTTTTAAGAACGGATTTCTCCATCTCCCGATCTTTCTGGCCAGTATGTAGGTTGACTCTCAAAGTGGACTTGAACTCAATGGTGTCTGTTTCACCGGTCTTAATTGCTTCCGCTAAAGCTACTGTATTTTTTGACTCGCTCTTTAGAGCTTTTTTTAGTTGTCCAGAAAGCTCGCTTGTCAATTTTTCTTTCGTTACATAGTCAACAGCTCCAAGCCTGAGAGCTTTGATAGTCTCCGCTTGGCTGCCTTCTCCTGAGACGACTATTGATGGTATATCGATCTTCAAATCAAGTAGTTTCTGTAGAAGCCACAATCCGCCCCAGCGACCAGGAGGCATAGCCAAATCAATCAAAACCAGATCATAGGTGTTTGTTTGTAGCTTTCTGAGAGCATCTTCGCCATCAGGCGAGAAATGAAAGTTGATATGCTCTAAATTCAAAACTCTTGCGGCACTTGAAACTACGTCTTGTTGGTCGTCCGCCCAAAGTAAATTTATCATGACTCGGCTCCATGTACGTTTTCTTCATGCTCTTGGATCGAAGGCACCCAGACCTTCACGCAAGCTCCTCCGCTGTCGGTATTGGAAAAAGCTATATTTCCTCCGAGCTCCTTAGCGGTTAGCATAACTGCCATGAGGCCTATTCCGTGACCGGACTTTTTTGAGGTTTTCAACGGGGTGCCGGATCTGAGAGACGCAAGTTGATCTTCAGTAAAGCCTGGACCTGTATCAGATACGCTAAACTCAATTCCTTCGAGATCCGTCTCGATGCTGTATAAGAGATTAACGGTGCCTCGGTTTTTCATTGCCTCAACTGAGTTCTTTACAATGTTAGAGATCAATGAGCGCAAACGACGGTCGTCAGTATAGATTCTAGTGGCTGACTCACATGGTGTAAATATTAATGTTACAGAGTTAGGCATCCATGACCATAGCTCGGTTACCAGTGTTTTTATCAGGTCACCAATATTTATTGGCGATATGGTTGTTGGCCCCGTTTGATCTGAAAGGCTTTTAACTATTTCCAGTGCTGCTTTGGCAGTATCCAAATGTCCACTAGCTTCGGCCGCAAGCAAGTATCGTTCCCGCCCAGATTTCTTTTCTCTAGCAAATGCTGAAGTAAAACAGTATCCTAAGATGCTGTTTTTAATATCATGGAGAATTGAGGCTATGCGGTCATTTGCAGCAAGTGCGTATGGGTCTTTGAAATGGTACTGCCACCATAACCCTAAGGAGGTATTTCGAATTTTACTTGTACTGAGAGAGTTGAGGGTGATATGAAGTGAGGTTGGTGATTTTTTAAAGTCTGTTATGGGGAGTATTATCCTCAAGTCATTCCAGATTAAAGATGCTAGAACAGCACTCTGGTTTTCTTCTGACAGGCCGTCAACCTTTAAGCAAAGCTCTTTGTCTTGACTGCTGAACTCAATTGTGACCAAGTCATCTTGTATTAAGTGACCTTTTACCGTATCTAGTAAGCAGAGATGTGAGCCGTCTATTTCAATAATCTGTGCATTGGCGTCAAGTAGGCAAGTTAATTTTGCCTTACCTCGTTGGAGTAATTCAAATTCTTCAATTATTTCTGCAATGGTCGTGATGGCGATGTCGCCACCTTTCAATCGATATGATGTTGCTTCGGAAATTAATCCTTTGAAGGCCGCCGTATCCCTCAGGTCTGATCCTTCGCGAAGAGGATCAGCTTGGGATAGCTCTTCTTCGATAGAGCTGATTGTCTTGGAAAGCCTGCGAACTTCTTTTGAGTTTACGCTTCTTCCGGCATGTCCATAATATTTTAAAATGTTCTCTCTTGCTGAATTCAAGTCTAGGTTGGCATGGTTGTAAATTGATGTTATGAATTTCTCAAATTTTTCAAAGTCTAAATTTTTCGCAAAGTTAACGCCTAAAAAGTTATTGTTAATTAATTTTGCTGATTGTGAAGTCCCTGTTTTGTCGCCAGCACTTCCTGCGAGGCTTATCGAGTGCTTCAAAAGCCACTCAATATATACGTTGTTCTCAGAGTTAGAGGTCAAGTCTCGTTTTGAAGTGAGAACGCTATCAAATATATTCTTGTGTTCTATTGTTAGATTTGACTCCAGGATTGTATTCGGGGTGCCATCATTTTTCTGAGATACAACCGTTTCACCATCTATTCTTAATGCGTATTTTAAGAACTGTGAGTTTAAAACTATGCTGGGCTTGGCGATACGTTTTTGGTTAAGAAAATTAACTTCGGTTTGGAATTTTACTTTAATTCCAAGAAGCTGACATGTTTCTTGGAAGGAGGTTTTTGGTGGAATTATGTTATCCCGTGAGATATCCATTTTTCGAGGGTTGTGTATGAAATGCTCAAGCATTAGCGGGGTGTCTCCGATAAAGCTGTTGGCATTTGATATTTTTTCTAGTTTTGCTATGAGCAGGACGCCGAATAGTGCTTGAATGAATTCTGTTTTGATTGCTTGAGTTAAATGCTTCTCCCCTGGCCCTAGGAGTAAGTTTTTTTCTGATAGCAACTGGTCATAAAGTTTTGCAATGCTGGATGCGTTTACAAGTGTTCTAACAATTTCTCGTATTCCACCTGCTTTGGTTAGGTCATCCAAGCTAAAATTTTTTATAACCGAATCGTGTGCTAACCACTCGATTACACTGGCCCCCAGAAAGGCGAGTACTGCATTATTTTTTCCAAGGACAGAGCATGACTTACCAAAGTTATAACTTCTGTGGGTCAAAGCCAACCCTACAAGAGATAGAGTCCAGTCAGGAAGGTTTAGTTTTTCTAATATTGAATTTAAGTTTCTGAATGTAGATGGTTTGGTTAATTGGTTGGCGATTTTTTTATAGTTTGTAGGGTTGTAGGTGTAGATTAAGCTTTTCTTTCTTGGTGTCTGTAACGCGTGTGTAGCGATAAAGGCTTTGGCTGCCTCTAATTCGGCGATCCGCTTAGAAGAACCTGTGCCTAAGGACTGAACGCCCAAAGCCTGAACGCTAACTTTGAAAGTCTTTGCGTGAGCAAAGCCATTTTCCTCAAGCAGAGTGTAGGTTGGGAGCTTGTGGCCAACCCCTTGGCAATATTCTTGCAGTTGGGTCTTGCTGTCTTTTTCGGGGGCGAGATCCACACCATTTAAAGATACATAGCGATCAAAAAAATTATTGCATATGTCTGTGTAGCCGGTGCTATATTGAATTGAGCCTAGTAATTGGTTGGTCAAAGAATTTAACGTTTCTGCAGATTTTTTTTCCTGACCTGAGACGCCCGGTCCAAATCGCCCTTTCTTTGTTAGCTGCACTTTTTCGGCGATTTGTGCGTATATGAATACTTTAAGCTTTCTTTCAACTAGGGAGCAAGCGCCGGATGCTTTGTCAGCAACATCTACAGCTCGTAAAGCTGAGTGCAAGCTGATTACACTTTTTCCAAGTGATTCCCAGGCATCAA
Organism: Pseudomonas sp. C5pp; assembly: GCF_000814065.1. Taxonomy (NCBI): domain Bacteria; kingdom Pseudomonadati; phylum Pseudomonadota; class Gammaproteobacteria; order Pseudomonadales; family Pseudomonadaceae; genus Pseudomonas; species Pseudomonas sp. C5pp. The sequence goes on from NZ_JWLN01000039.1 coordinate 44,167, forward strand.
TGACTCTATAGTCTAAGTCATGAGTTTTTAATATATCTGAAGCCGTTGATTTAAATGACTTGTGATGCAGGGCGGCAGTCATGAGGTCGTTATTTTCAATTTCCCTAATTAATTCGTTGATTGCATCCATGTAATTATTCCGATGGCAGAATGTTAGGTTTCGTGGCAAAAGGCCATTTTTGCGGAAAAATGGTCATAAGGCAAACGAATTTCGACGCTAAGTTCTAAGCCCGATCATAAGTCTGTAATTCCTATAGGAATGAGCTTCACAGCAATAGGTGAGGGTACCAAGCTTTTCCCCTTCAGTATGATGGGACGTTTCGGGCTTTAGAAGCTCCGAGATCCCTGGAGGGCTCAGGAGAGAATGAAATTCTACGTGGTGCAGGTGTCGTAAAGATTCAGTGGGCTCTGTACTAGAGCCCTTGAATAAAATTGCCGGCCTCAAGGTTTTAGGAGTTGTAGGGTTAACGGCCGTCAAAGCGAAGAAACGCTGTGATAACAAAGGGTTAAGAGCGCTAAGATGCAGCATGGGAGGTGACACGATTAATGCTAGGACATCCATCAGGGCCAGGTCATGTGTTAGCGATTCGGCCGATACTTGATGATGATCTGTTGGTTTAAATCTCTAATGCATCATGACGATTGGTGCCACCGTTTCGGATCCTGGACGATTTGAAACCCTGGCTACCAAAAACCACAGTCTCGTAGACGCGGCATGCCTTCGCGTGTTCTATTTCGATCGTGCCCCAGGAAGTGGTATAACTCATCATGGCTCTGGCCAATGAGTTTGCCGTTTAGTTGATCACGACCAACAGCTTGACCTGTGGATTATCGCTGACTGCCTCAAAGGCCTCCAACTGCATGCAACGTCGTTGCAGGCACCACTCGTTGTTCTGCTCCAGCAGCATTGCGCCTAACGGCCGCGTAATGGCTGGATCGTTGGGAAAAATCCCTGCGACATCGGTGCCACGCTTGATCTCGGCGTTGAGCCGCTCAAGCGGGTTGGTGCTGTGCAACTGCTGTCGATGCGCCTTGGGGAACGCCATGTGCGCCGCGATCTTGGGGTATTTTTCGCATAGCTGATCAGCAACCAAACGCCATTGCTGATGGCATTCGGCGCGGCTGTCCTGGGCGAAGACCGTGCGCAGCCGCGCCTCCATCATGGTGCGTTGGCCTTTGCCGACATGGGCCATGGCATTGCGCATGAAATGCACGCGACAGCACTCCAAGTCGCATTGAATACCTTGGATACGGCAGCTTTCAGACCTTCGTGGGCGTCGGAGATGACCAGCTTCACGCCCCGCAAGCCACGTCACATTAGGCTGCACAGGAGGTCTGTCCAGAACGGCTCAGCCTCTGACGGCCCAACCCGCATGCCCAGGACTTCGCGGCCACCGTCAGTGTTCACGGCCACGGCGATTATTACGGCGACCGAGACGATGCGCCCGGCCTTCCGCACATTGACGTAGGTGGCATCGATCCAGAGATAGGGCCAGACGCCTTCAAGCGGGCGGTCGAGGAAGGCGTGAACGCGCTCATCGATCTCACCAGCTAGCCGTGAAACCTGGATTTTGGAGATGCCGGTCATGCCCATGGCCTTGACCAGTTAGTCCACCGAACGCGTTGCAACGCCTTGGATGTAGGCTCCTGGATCACCGCCGCCATGGCCTTCTCGGCGGTACGTCGAGGTTCAAGAAAGCCAGGAAAGTAACTGCCTTGGCGCAGCTTCGGGATCTCCAGGTCAACGTCGCTTGCGCGGGTTTGCCAAAGGCGATCACGGTAGCCATTGCGGTTATTTGTCCGGTCTGGACTTTTGACATCGAAGCCGGCGCCGCACTGCCCTTCGACGTCGAACTCCATCATGCGCTGGGCAACGAACTGGGTCATTTGCTTGAGCAGATCAGCGTCTGCCCCTTTCTCAACCAACTCGGTCAATGCGATAGTGGGTTTGGTCATCGTGGATTCTTTGGTGAGTGTTTGGTCTTCGCAAACTCAACGTTAGTCAAGAACCACGATTACCATCCTCTCTCGCCCGCAGGGCGCCTTCGGCTGGTTCAGTTACACCACTTCCTGGGACAGGATCGTCAGTAACACCGTTACACGTTTCGCTCCTCCTGTTACACGCGCATTCGGGTAAGTACTTACTGGGTTAACTTAATTAAAATCAATTGCTTAGTGGCTTCGAAACACATGCAACACGTGAAACCTTCCTTCCGCGCTACAGTGCTGATTCCCCCGCCCATGAGGAATCAAAACCTCCAGCGCGAGGCAAGATCACGTGACGGTGCCAATCAGGAAAGGCTCCGGGGACCCTAGGAGAATTGGTGCATTACGGGGCGGGAAACCCGCGGCTCTTTGTTAGTGGGAGGGGGCCCAGCTTAGTGAACTGGTGAACCAGGTTAACAAGCAGCATGTGTGTGATTTTTTGCACAACCGCTGACCAGCCCCATGCTGAATGCGTTCTCAGGCGCAGATGCCAGACGTCGACACGGCTGGATTGGTGATAATCCTTCCAAAATGCTATCAAGCCGATTTCCACCTGCGAGGAAGCGCAGCAATGATTGACGAGCCAGGCACCTGTGTAGAAGGCGATTGCGTTTTTCATGATCACCCCGTCCCGCCTGATGAGTTATCTAGGTACAGCCCTGACAGGGATTACCACGCTGAGAAGGACATCGCTCGTTATGTCGAGGGCCAAGCACCTGATGAGATTGTCCAGCATGTGGAACGCATCAAGAAGGAGATTGCGGTAGGACAGGTCTTTGAGGTCTGGGACGTCACTACCGATAAGGACCGGTGGTGGGTGATCACCAACATGACCAACCTTTACTCACAGAAGTATTTCCCGTCGCTCGACTACACCCTTTCCTTTCACATAGGGCTCATGATGCGGCTCCGTGGTCAGCAGGAGCCTAACTCTGAGCCGAATCCTTTTGATGAAGTTTTCCGGCGCATGGACCAAGCCGAAGATCGTTTGGTGTCCGCCGTTGAAGCGGAAGATTTCCAAGCGGTAGGCATGCTCCTTCGCGAAGCTCTGGTGATCCTAATCACTACGGTTCGTGGGTTATGTGAGATTCCGGTAGAAATCGAGCAGCCTCAGGATGCGAATTTTATCGCATGGTCGGATCTCCTGATGAATCAACTGTGTGCGGGCGCGAGCAACAAGGCACTACGGCAGCACCTCAAGAACCTTGCGAAGGAGGCTTGGCAGCTTGCCAACTGGTTAACGCATACGAAGAGTGCAAGTCGTACGGCCTCCTCGATCGCAATGCACTCTTGCTCAACCGTGGTAGGTCATACCATGCAGGTTCTAAATCGTGCCAGGCAGGATCGGACAGATCAGTGTCCGGTCTGTAAGTCACGAGACGTAAGGAGTCATTACGATATCGACATTCCGCCGAGCGGTGATAGCTATCTCAGCTGTGGCGTATGTGATTGGGATGATCATCCAGGAGTAGAGTCGCAAAGCTGAGTGCACGACCTGTTGCCAAGGAAGGTGCTTCGTGATTTAGGGATACGGTCAAGGATTGCATGAGTGAATGACCAGTAAATACTGGATGAATAAGCCAATATTCGATTCCTGTCTCCGCACCAGAATGAGTTGTCGTGTTTCAGGTCCTCTAGCTACGACTCGCTCCCCTAGCTGACTTTTTCCTACAGTTTTCCGCGAATATTCATACAATGGAGAACCTTGCATTAGCGCACCCTCAGCGATACCTTGCTCAAGTCGCGGCCAATTCCGCGACCGGGTTTGGCGACCCGAACGAAAAGGCGCAACGGCGCCCCGACCACGATTGCAGGCGCTTTTTTTGCGTCCGCAGTTTCGTGTAATGGCGGCTGTGCGTGGGAGACCTTCGGGTCTGCCGAGTTCCTTTTCCTCGGTTCGCCAACCTGCGTACAGCTGCCACCCTAACCGTTTGGCGACGGTCAGCGTGGTGCTTCAACCGAAAAGGACCGCATGCATGCCTACCTCACGTTCAACCAAGATCCTCGCATCCGTTCTCCACCTTTATTCCTGGACGACGCTCAGTTACATCACCTCCAGCCAATCCCGTTCCGCCTCCGCCCAATCGGAGGTGCACCATGACTGACCAAGAACGCCTATCCACCATCCAAAGCTACGCCTGGACCCTCGAACTGCTAGGCGAAGCCCTGGTCCAGCACGACGAAATGCTGGAGTGCGAACACAACCCCCACCTGAGCTTTCGCAACACTGCCGGTATCCACCAGGCGATCCGGATCATCAGCCGTTTGGCCAGTGAGCAGTGTGGGAAGGTGATGGAGCGAAACGGGCAGGACCCTGTTAGTTAGGCAGGATCATTGATGAGCGGCGGGCCGGATATCACGCTTGCGGCTGGCTTTCTGCTAATGGCCTTCTGGTGGTGTATTCCTGTCGGGTAGGGTTATGGGGCTGCTGCGCAGCCCTTCGCAGGCAAGCCAGCTCCTACAGGGACCGCGCTAGTCCCTCCAGCACGGCGAAATGCTGGAGTGTGAACACAACCCGCGCCTGAG
>NZ_JWLN01000040.1:0-45073 GCF_000814065.1 Pseudomonas sp. C5pp
AATTCTGCGGGCTCCCCATCAAGCGTGATTACGTGGCGCACATACCTAAGCCGGATCGAGAAACGGCACTACGTAACTTGGCCAATCCCTGTGATCCTGCGTGGTCGTCTTACTTTGCCCAACGTCGAGCTGCGATAGACGTGGATTGATTGCCCGGTACTAGACCATGGTGCTGACGAAAGACTTGAGCCGGATGAGGCGCGACTCTCATGCCCGGTTCTTTGGGGGCGGTGGCGCAGTAATGCGCTGCTGTTACCCGACGAAAGTGTACTTAAGCCCTACCATCTTATCTCGGCGCCATAAACCAGGACCTTCATCTCCTCCCTCCTTGATTCCGTACTTAACTACGGAGGTAGAGTTGAATCGTGGATCGAAAACCCGAGAGGAGATCGCCGTTATGAAACACCTAAGACTGCTGCTGATAGTGAGTGCGACTCTGCTGTCATCCACCGTATGGGCCGATGGCAGTTCCGATCGCCTGTACGGTAAGATGATCCAGGCCAACGAGCAATCCATGCGCGAATACGCTAGCGCCCAAGGCAAGAACCCGCCAGAAGTCACTCACTACCGCTATGGCATGAAGCTCGACATCGCCAAGGTCATTCACGTCACGTCGACCAATGGCAACTGCGATGTGATGCCTGCGCAAATGACCTACGAGGATTCGAGCGGAAACCTGCATATTCTGGAGTACCGCGTATCAGGAACGGACTGCAGGAGCCAGCACTGAGCATTGTTGACGTGTTGCTGACGGAAAAGTAATTTTCACGTCACCCTGACGTTATTTTGCATGTGGAAGTATGTAAGAAGCGCACCCGGCTATGCCCGGCGCGCTTCGGCATATACACAACCGCACAATGAAAAATCTGCCAAAACATCAAGAGCGTTTATGAACAACAAGGCCCTGTTGGGACTTTCTCAGATCGTCTTGAGCATCAGCGCTGCGCAGGCTGCAATGGCCGCCGAGGAAAAAGGCGAGGGATTCATCGAAGGCAGCAGCCTGAGCATCCTCAATCGAAATTTCTACTTCAACCGTGATTTTCGCAAAGGCCAGTCCAGCAGTACAGGAAATGGCTACTCGGAAGAATGGGCCCACGGAGTCATAGGCCGATTCGAGTCGGGCTCGGCCAGGCCGAGGACAATTACTCCAAGCTCGGCGGCGCCGTAAAGACCCGTTTCCTGGACACTGAAATCAAAGTAGGCGATGTCTTCCCTGTCACGCCTGTCGTGCAGTACGGCGATTCGCGACTGCTTCCGGAAAGCTTCCGCGGCGTCACCGCATACAACACCAGTGTCGAGGGCTTGGTGCTACAGGGCGGACGCCTGCACGCGATGAGCCAACCCAGCTCCAGCAGCATGCGGGATGATTTTGCAACCTTCTACGCAGGCGAAGTCGGCTCTCCGTGGATAGTCGGCGGTGATTACACACCCAACGACAACCTTGGCTTCAGCCTTTACACCAGTTGTCTCAAGGATGCCTGAAACCAATACTATACCGGCACTACCTGGAGCTACCCGCTTGCAGATGATGTCGCCTTGGTCGGTGGTTTGAATTACTACAAGGCCGTCGATGAGGGGAAGCAGCTCCTCGGCAGTTTTGAGAACGATATCTGGAGCGGCAAGGTCGGCCTCCGTGTCGGGGCGCACACCGGCGAGGGACGGAGACGGCCGACGTGAACCAGATCGCTATTGTGCCTTGCTATCGCCCTTCGGGGACTCCATTCCAATGTGTTGGTTCATGTTCTCCATCATTGTATTGCAGTTTTTCATCATCTTGGACATTTCCTGCATGTCCATCATCGGCATATGGTTGCCGTCCATCATGTGCATGTCCTCACCCTTATTTGTCTCGGCACTGCTTTGGGCGGGGGCTTTGGCCTGTTCGGCAAATCCCGTGGCAACAGTTCCAAGGGCTATGAAGGTAGCAAGGACGGTGTAGGTAATGGCGTTACGCATGGCGACTCTCCTCATCTACGACCTTGGTTTCCAGCCAGGCTGTGTATTGAAGAGTTGATTGCTCCACTGTCCTCCTGTTTGGCTCCTTTGGTTTGGAGGATGGTTTCAGGCGCCTGAGGTAGGCGCCTTTTTCGGTCAACAAGTCTTCGGCTTCATCGCTCTGGACTCTGCGAGCTGGCTTGACAGCACCGCGTTGTCTTGCACGAGAAGCTGCTTTTCTGTGGCCAACTGGCTCAATTGGCTTTCAGTTTGGCTTAAGCGTTCCGCCAGCAGGCTTCGCTCCCGTTCATTGACGGCCAGGTAAGTCCGCGTCTCAGCCAAACGCTGCTCACCTTGGCCATGGCGCTGCTCCAGTGCCTGATGCGACTGTTGCAAGTCGGTGAATTGAAGTAAGACGTGTTCATGCGCAATCTGACTCTGCGCGAGCGTCGCTTGCGTCGTGAGCAGGGTGCTCTCTAGACGATCATGGTCCTGCACCAGGCGTTGTTCCTGCGCCTGCAGTTCGCCCAGGCGGGTTTGCTGCGCGAGCAGACGCTGCCGGAGCGCTGCCAATTCGTGTTCCAGGCGCTGCTGGCGTTGCTCAGTGGCCTGGCGCTCGTCGCTGCGTTGTTGCGCGACCGATGCCTGGTAGTGCTCAAACTGCTCCCGCGCTTGTTGCAGTTGCCGGGTCAGTGCGGCCGCCTCGGCGGCGCGGTCAGCCAGACGTTGTTCGAGCCCGGTCTTTTCACTGCCCAGGCTGGCCAGGGCGATCTCCTGACGCTGCAGGGTGTCAGCCAGCCCCTGGCTGCGCGTAGTGGCTACGGCAAGTGCCTGGGCCTGCTGCTCCTGAACGCTGAGTTGCGCGTCGCGCTCGACGAATGCCTGCTGCAACTGTTCCTGCAACGCGTCGGCCTCTGCCTGGTGAGCCGCTACGGCCTGCTGGAGTTGGACGGCCGCCTCCGCCTGAACTTTTTCGTACAGTCCTTTCAGCGCCAGGACCAGCTCCGCGGGCAATCCCAGTTCGGCCTGGGCCAGCGTGCCGGGATGCGCGGCTTTCCAACGCTTTAACAACGGAGCAATCGTGCTTTTGCTGCCCGTCCCACCCAGGGCGACGCGGATGCTGTCAATGGTGGGGTTGTGGCCCGCAGCCACCAGTTGGGTGGCCGCCTGGGCAACATGCAGGTAGAGGACGCCGGAACGGGCCATGAACACCTCGGATTTTTTCGTACCGTATTATGGAAAACGTAATACCTCGATTTAAGTACAGAATAGTTCAGCCGACTGAGACCGTCAGTTGACCCACGATAAGCGCGGTTATCGTGAGTTAAGTCATCGCGATCGAGGGTTGTGTCTATAATCTGCGGTACACATGGCCTAAACAGGCGCTTCGTGATGACAGCCGGCAATAATGACGAAAACCTCCCCACCAGGCGGCACGAAGAGCCGACAGTACTTGCGCGTACCCCCGGTACGCTCACCACCCCCGAACAATTGGCTGAGCAACATCAGCGTTTTCTCGCCGCCGCGACAACCGACAACACCCGGCGCACCTACCGCTCGGCCATTCGCCACTTTCTCGCCTGGGGCGGCGTGCTGCCGTGCGATGAAGCCGCGCTGATTCGTTATCTATTGTCTTTTGCGGAAGTATTGAACCCGCGCACCCTGGCCCTGCGCCTCACGGCGCTGTCGCAATGGCACCGTTATCAGGGTTTTCCTGACCCTACCGCCAGCGCCACCGTGGGCAAAACCTTGCGCGGTATTGAGCGGGTGAACGGGCGGCCTCGACAAAAAGCCAAGGCCCTGGTCCTAGAGGATCTCGAACGCATCGTGGTGCACCTGAACACGCTCGACGGACTGGCGACACTGCGGGACAGTGCACTGCTCCAGGTCGGGTATTTTGGTGCGTTCCGGCGCAGCGAATTGGTCACGCTGGAGATGCAATACCTCGAGTGGGAGCAGGAAGGTCTACGGATCACGCTGCCCCGTTCCAAGACCGATCAGGAGGGCGAGGGACTCGACAAGGCGATCCCATACGGCGACAGCATCTGCTGCCCCGCGACAGCGCTACGCCGGTGGTTGGACGCGGCTCAGATCGTTCAGGGGCCACTGTTCCGGCGCATCAGCCGCTGGGGCGTACTCGGCGAGGTGGCACTGCACGAGGGCAGCGTGAATACCATCCTGACGGCACGTGCCGAAGCCGCAGGGCTGTTGTATGTGCCCGAACTGAGCAGCCACAGTCTGCGTCGGGGACTGGCTACCAGTGCGCATCGGGCTGGGGCGGATTTCCTTGAGATCAAACGACAGGGTGGCTGGCGGCACGATGGCACCGTACACGGCTATATCGAGGAAGCTGGAGCTTTCGAGGAGAATGCGGCTGGCTCGTTATTACGACGCAAACCGTAGCCAAGGTTTGTAAGCAGGGCTGGTTAGAATCCCAAGTGGCCACCCTCTATTCTCGACCGTCCTTCCGCAGCACATGAGCAGTTCCCTTAAAAACAGTTACTTACAGAACGAATGTCCTAATTTTTGGCTTATCTCGGCACGCCCCCTACAAACAAGACTTTTACCAGTATGACCTGGATCACCTCACCAAGACTGGAACGGTCGGCGGTCGTTACGTCTGGGTCATCCGCGAAAACGGCACACACCTGGCGTCGCTCAGCCTGCATCCCAAGCTCACTGAGTTTGTGGAGTGCGCGCTCGACATGAAGGAGGCTTTGCAGGTATTCGAAATCACCCTGCAGAAAGATGGCTCTGCGACAATCAAATCTATCTCCATCGAGAAAGCGCGTGGCTTGTTGCGGCACCAACACTATGAGTTTGAGGGGCGTCACATCAAGCGAGGCGGTCGCCTCATCGCTCTGGTTGACATCGAGACGCTGTACAACCGCGGTCAATACGGCGGCACCGTCAGCTTCACCTTCGATGAGGAGCCGAGCGCTGATGAGAAAACTCATTTCAATCAAATCGCTTTGTGCCTCTTCCAGCAAAAGGCGCATAGCTTGTTTGCGTGTATGGACTCCGTGTCCTATGCCACTCGCAGCTTCGCCTGAGGCATCAACGTAACACCCCACCGCTGGCCACCAAGGTCAGCGGTTTTTTTTGGATAAAAAAACCGGTCACAAGGACCGGTAGATAACGCTTGCTTCAGCGACAAGAGAGCATGGCCATACGGCTAAGCTCCTTGCGTTCACGCAGTTGCTGGTTGTTGTATGGCGCTACCTCGCGAAGGCCGCCCAGGTCATCGAGGCGGACCAGGTAACTTAGGTATTCATCATTGGGATTCGACCAGAGGTGATGTAGCCGCTCGTGGTTCAGCACATGTGCCTTGAACGCCTCTCGACTCATTTCTCCACGGCCTAGCGCGACCTGCAGTTTCGAGTACGCTAGGTAGTCTGGGCGCCAGCTGAGAGGGATCACGCACAGCGTGTGAGGCACTCCAACCGAGTCAGGCCATACCGAGGGAATAGTCGCCAGTTGTGCCATGTTTAGGCCCGCCTCTTCTGCCGGCGCAACGATGGGCGAAAGTTCAAACCCTCCCACGTCATACCAAGCATGGCCCGTCGCTGAATAGGCAGCCTCACTGATCGGTGAGGTTGGTGCACAGCCGTAGACCAGCCAGCTATGAGAACCTGGCCACTGGCGGATGAATCTCACCATCATGGTGCCGCCGGCAACGGGCTTTCGCCAGATGCTAGCGCGCAGGTGGTAGTCGATATTGTAAGGAGCAAGGTCCGCAGGTAGATCAGCATCGATGACCGTGTCGAACACCTCAAACCCATTGGCGCCGATGTGTGCCAGGTAACCTGATCCCTCGGCGATATCGAACGCGATGTCGAAGTGAAGCACGCCCACAAGAGCCGTCCCCCCTCCTCCGGTTAAGCGGAACACAATGCGGCCGTGAGGCTTGTAACTGTGGTTGAACTGTACGGTGATGGTCATCTGAACCCCTCTTCTTGGTCACAGGGGATGCTTTGCAGCGCCCAATAAAAAACCCACCGCAAGCGGTGGGTCAGGTGAAGCGTTTAGGAACTGAGCAGGTAGTCCCCGGCAATGACAGCGTTTGTAGACAGGCCCTGCGAAGGGATTTCAACACGTCTGGTGCCGTCGTCGATCAGATCAGCAAGCGTTGCGGCAAGTTTGCGCACGACAACATCGTTGACCGTTTTGACAGCCACCGAATGGCCCTTGTCCTGGAGCAGGATTTTGAAGCCTGTATCGTCCGAGTTGTGAGTGATCACCAGAAAGCCATGCAGCTTGCTTGTGTTCACATTCACCTGCAGCGCGGGGCGGCGGGCGAGCCGTGAATCATCGTCGCAGTCACGCAACAGGATGAAGTCGGGGTTTGCGCCAGCATCGAGCAGCATCTGCCAGATTGTGCGATCGTTGTCCGGGACGCGAAGCACCTCCACCAGCTCGATCAGGCGCAGAAGCCGGCGCGAGCGAATCGACTCACGATCGATCGGAAGCTTCGACTGGTTGAAACCGTCATTGGTGTCCGCTTGAGCTACGGCTTTTACAGTTTGGGTTTGCATTGCTTGATTCTCCTGATTGGTAGCCAGGTGTTGCGAAGACCTGGTACCTCAGGAATGCGTTACACGCCTGTGTAGAAAAATTTGGCCGTACAAGCTTTGGGGGGCAGAACCTGTCGAGGGTAAATTGCAGGCACAAAAAAAGCCGCCCTGAGAAATGGCGGCTTTTCGTGGCCGAGTGAGTTGAGAGGTCCACTTGGCGCGTACTGAAACGGTCGAACCTGCAAATGGTAGCTGATCGTTATGTAGGGCGCAATCAGTCCCGGGAACCCTCACTTTCAAAAGAAAACCCGACCTATATTGGTCGGGTTGGTGCTGCGTTCGTAGCTAATCCGGTCTAGACCGACAGGTACTTAACCTCAGTCTCGGACCGCACCAACTCCCGGATCACCGGGTTACTGGAAAGGCCAGTGTTGACCATGTACTGCGCAGTGCTCAGTAGGTAGCGATTTCGCTCTGCAAGGTACTCGCAAGGCTCAAGGCCATTCTCACCGTGACACTGGGACAGATAGCACTCGTAGAAGACGACCTCGCGCAGATCAGGTTCGGATTTGAACTTCGGCTTCTCGCCTGAAACTCGCGCCAGGTGAAATCCGGTTGGAATTACGGTAGCCCCATGGGCTGCAGTGTAGGTTTGCAACATAGTCGCCCCCTGGGCATGAAGGTTCATTGACCGCATTGACGTTTGTGCAAGAGGACTGCCTATGCCGCCACGTAAAGGCTGTGCCAGTAGCGAGCATCCTGAATCGATTCCCGACGCAACCGGCGGTACTCGGCTCTCTGGTGGTGCGGCTCGGTGCGAGCGAAGAAAGAGTTCTCCCTTGCCCTGCTTAGGCAGAAGTTCAGCTTGTTAAGGGCATGAGCTTTCTGACCGGTTCGTTGCTGATTTGGTGTATGCGCCATCGGTATTACTCCCGTGATTGTTTGCCTAGTGCGTAGAGATGGCGCACATCGGACATCACGCACGCGCCAGATTCGGGGCCAAAAAAACCCGACAAAGTCGGGTTTTGGTGTTGCGTTAAGCGGCTAGGTAGATCATCTCGGCAGGGTGGACGAAGACCTGCAGCTTGCCAGTCAAGCAAGACAGTTCGTACACGTGCTGCGCAGGCCTCCGGCCGGGACCTGGTAGATAACGTTTCCCGACTTCGGTCCAGCCCAGGCGTTTGAGTTCAGCAACCTTCTGCTCCTGGTAGGGTGACATTTAGGATCTCCTCTCCTCGGTCACAGTCGACCAGTTGGTTTGTGCTCGCCAAAGATGCCGAACTCAGCAAGTGTGCTGACGGGCCGAGAGGTCAATCTCTACAGGTTTACTATCAGAGCGAGCGGTCACTATGAAGGTGCACGCCGTGTCTTGCTCACCAGCCGCAATGTCGCTGCGGAAATAGCGGGCAGCAACAGCTTGAGCTGCAGCATGGTGACCACCAACTACCTCAGCATCGACGCTCCAGGTAACCAGGTACTGGTGTTCCTGACCAGCATCGGCATCAGTAAGTTTTCCACTCAGACCGAAATGGCTGAGAAGCTCATCAATAGGCTGGCGAGCGGTAACCACCTCGGTGTCTGAATTTCTGATGAAGCCCGAGAACCAGAAGCTGGCTGAGTCAACGTTCAGACAACCACCCTTCAACAGCACCTCGTTCTCCTCTCCGAGCTCGTCCGCCTCCTCAGTACCAGGTGCATACTGATGGAAAGACGCAGTGCTATCGAACTTTTCAACCTTGAAGAGTCCGTTTTCATTGACCAAGCGAGCCAGGTCACTGATGCCTTGCGCTGCAGCCTGATCGATGCTGAAGACAGCAACGTCCGGTGCATCTTCAGCCCCGTTGGTTGCGCGGGTTTCTACGGTGTAGCTCTTTGCGATGTTGGAAGCATTCATAGCGGTACCCTCAGGTGTTGGTCTAGTGATGTGAGATGCATCACAGCCAACATGAAACGGAGCCACCCGACACAACGGCGCTAGCAAGCCTCAGCCCGAGCCATCGACCTCTGAAAGCCGCCCAAAAGAAAACCCCGTCGCAAGGACGGGGTTTGATGGTGGGTTAACGGCGATGAGAGCAGATGCTCTTCAAGGCCCTGTCGACTAGGTCGCCTTCGTAACTCAAGATCACTTCAACATTGGTGCACGAGTACTGGGCTGAGCCCAGAGCACGAGCGGTGATGAGGTAACCATTGGGGTCCACTTGTGAAGCCGCACCAAACAAAACCGCATTATCGACCACGGCGCGGAGAACATCCCCGGCACCATCGTCTTCGGCCCAGCTGGGTGACACCGTGTTGCGAGCTGTGACCTGGTTCCCGCAGACACGAAAGTGCTCATAGCGCCCGGGCGCATTTTGAATCGAGACCGAATCACAGCCGTCAAACTGACCGACGTAGATGACTGGCCGAGTTGCACCATTGATGCGAGCTACCGAGGACATTTTTGAGGTTGCAACTGACAGAACAGCAGCAGATGCCTCTGATGCATTTGCCGCATGGGCAAGCCCTAGGAAGGCTACAGCCGCGGCGATCGTGTACCACAGTTTCATGAGGCTACCTCAAGTTTCAGAATTGGGTTTTGACGTGAACGCATAAGCGTCGGTGAGGTCGCGTGCAAGATCCGCTGCTTGGTGTCTGAGGCAGAAAGGGTGTCGCCCTGGAGCACAATTATTTCCCCTACAACCACGCGGTGGACCGCGCAGTTAGCTGCCAGCTGGATCGCAGTCATGCGAGCACAGATGCCGTCGATATCGCACGCATGGAAGAGCCATTGTTGCAGCTCACCAGGCCCCTTTGTTTCGAGCAGGTGATTTGCCTTTGCCAACAGCATAACCCCACTGCCACAGGCCGGATCGGAGCATGCCTTGAGTCCGCCAGCGCGAGGTACGTCGGTATCGCTATCACTCATCCTGACCATCATGGATGCCAAAGACCAGGGGGTGAAGAATTGCCCCAGAATCTGCTTGCCACCATGACTTGCTAGCGCCTCATAAAGCGGCCCAAGGATGTCCTGGAAAGGCTCTGCGTTCGCTACCGCCTGATCGTACAGCGAGATGACCCGCCCTATTTTACCGCGGACATCATCCGGCACGGGATACCAGGGCTGGAAACCCCAGACCTCCATCACCGCTCCGAGGAAGAATCGAAACATCTCCGCCGGTGGGTACCGGTGGCCGTCACACAATGCATCTGCCATTGGTTTTATGGTAGGTGGTACCGAGCGTGCTAGTTTGCTTGCCATGGGCAATCTCCAGAGAGGTTGGTCGTATGCTTCGGGATGAATCACAGCGACCTACAAACCCAGCTGGCGCCCGGGAAAAAAAACCGCTCCGATGAGGGAGCGGTTGTGTAGCGTTAGTGAGTTTCTCCTCCAGGAGCAGCAGCTTCCGGAAGGGAATCACGCGGCACCCATGTCCAGGTTTCGACAAATGCGCCGTCATCACACAGCGTTACCTGAGCACCGTCATTCACCTGCAGATCATCATTGGCGAGGTTGTCCTGCGCCCATGAACGGTAACGGTCCTTCAGTGCGTTCGAGTCCAGTGCTGGCTGATCCGGACTGTCCTGCGCCAGCAATTTCTTTTGAGCGAGCTCGTCGAGCAGTTGTGGAGAGGGAGCGCTTTGCGACAGGCCAAAGTGGATGCCCTGGTAGCCATAGCATTTGATGAACTCATCTGCCGCCATCTTGGCACGCACACTCTCGATGCAGGTGCTGCACAGGCCGTGCCCAACATCCTGATTCCGCCATTGCCGGCCGGTGGTTCGAGCGCCACAGCACGGACACAACAAGCGCACAGGATCATCGAGACTCTCCTCATGCTCTGGCAGGCCGAACTGCGCATACGGGACGTCACGGAGCTCACAGAAGGCTTTCTGATCGCCGTCGGCGTCGTACAGCCCCAGCGTGCACTCATCCCAATCTTCCGGTTCAGCGAGGTTGATCTCGTTCGACAACAGCAGGTAGTTGCCATTGCAGAACTCCTTCCGCAGTGCCATGCGCCCACCACCGGTGTGGAAGACGTCAAATCCATACGCTAGGACGGGGTCAACGACTGCTGTCCCGCAGGGTGAAAAATACGGGTTGCGAATCTCCACATCGTTAAACTGAAAGGCCATGTCCGACGACGAATATGGCCGCTTCCTTTCCTCGCCAGTTGCCAGGATTTCGGTCATTGCCATTTCTTGTGTATCAGCTGCGTTGCTTGCAATTACGTCCATGGTGCTGCGCCTCTTGGGTTAGTCATCTTGATCTGAGATGCAGCACAGTCAGCTGTAACGACAGGCAAAAAAAAGCCGCCCCAGAGGAGCGGCTGTGTAGCGGTTTAGAGCCGAGCAGAGACCTGGTAACCCTTGCCCCCGTCTGCCTTGCTCACGCCTCCTTCAAGCGTGATTGTCACATCGTGCAGCCCAGCATTCATGAACATGTTCGCCACCGTCTCCGCCACCGACTGCATGTCAAATGGCAACACGGTGAACCAAGCTCTTGAGCACTTGCACCAGCGGCACCCGTAGCCACCGAACCAACCGTTCACGCGATTCCCAGGCACCGGGTCCGGCATTTCCAGGATCTTGTTGATGCGGGTGGCGAAGGCCTCCGGGAACTCATGGAGTACTGAAGACATTTATACCTCCTGATCAAGCTGCTTGGAAGGCGTGCTGGCGCTTGCCCAACTCATTGAGCTTGTCCAGCTTCGCGATGAAGCGCTCAGCCGCGGTAGTGCTGGCCAACTCAGAGACCGACGCATAGTGGTTCATACCGCCTGAGTAGTCCTTACGGCCTTCGCAGGTTCGGTACAGCACCCGAAGCACGCTTCCGGATCCGAGATGAACCATCAGATACAGATGATCGCTATGCAGGATCACTTCGCCCATCACCCCATCACCACCTTTGCACGAACGAATGTCGTAGCTGGCTTCTGGGAGCTTCAGGCGACCAGCGATTTCTTTGAGCAACCGCTTACCCGAGCGATGAAGGGTCTCTTTAGTGATGCGTTTTTCGAGCAGCGCTTTAGGGATTTGCAGCATGACGTTTCTCCTGTGGGGATGACGGCCTCTTGCGAAGACCTTGTGACAGGAGATGCACAACACCGGTACGCAAACCGCTGACCCTATGGGAGGAGTATCCCTCCAAAGAAAAATAACACGTACGTATAAGATACTGGTTGATCTGTTTTGCAATCCGAAAGTATTATCCGGCCATCCAATTGCTATCACCTAACAAGGTCAGGACAAGAAAGCCCATGCAAAACAATGCAACCCCCTTCAAGCCTCGTATTTCCCTACTGGTCGCCTCCATCGCACTGGCCATGAACGCAGGCGCTGCGCATGCCGCTTACGCCGGCATCGACGTGTATGCACCGACGCTGGGCTCCTCCTCGATCACCTACGATCCTCACATCGGTGGGTCGGGTGATGGCTCCACCCTTGTCGCTGCCCAATACGACCCAAGCACCGACACCACCGAGGCCTTCAAGTGGACCTTGCTGGGTGGCAAGCAGTTGCTGGCAAACCTCGGCACCAATGCCGCTGCGTACGCAGCATCGAACGAAGCAGACATCATCGTCGGCAGCTCCGTCGACAGCCTCACGGACAACGAGACCGCCGTGTACTGGGACAGCACCGGCATTCACACACTGGATTTCTTGAACGGTGGCGCCGAGGCCGAAGCCCGTGCTGTATCGGCTGACGGCAGCGTCATCGCGGGTTCCGCCGACGACGGCCTGACCGGCAACCGTTCGGCGGTTACCTGGGATCTGTCGGGCGCGATCACCCAGCTGGGCTACCTGAACGACGGCACCTACAGTTATGCCATGGGCATCTCAGCTGACGGGAAGGTGGTGGTGGGCTACGCCCAAAACGGTGCCGGGAATGGTGATGTCGCCACTCGCTGGGTAGACGGCGGGAGCACTGAGAGTCTTGGCACCCTGGCTGGCGGCACTCAATCCATTGCCCTGGCGGCCAGTGCTGACGGCACCTATATCGTCGGCGCGAGTCAGTCATCGGTCGCATCTGTCGAAGCGATGATTTGGTCCGAATTGTCCGGTATGCAGGGCCTGGGCCTGCTGACCGACGGCACCATGTCGATCGCTGAGGGAGTATCTGCTAACGGCGCTGTAGTCGTCGGTATGGCTGATACCACTGGCAGTGTCTACTCGGGTTTCCGCTGGACCGCAGAGACAGGCATGCAGTCCCTTGTTGAGTGGCTGCAGGACAACGACCCGTCCTACACCCTGCTCGCAAACAATACCCTCAACTCCGCTACCGCTGTGTCCGCGGACGGCAACACCGTTTTCGGCCTGGGCTTCCTGAACGGCCGGTCGCAGCCGTTCGTAGCACGCTCTTACGGCCCGATCTCCGAGCCTGTCGTCACTACACCTCCGGTTACCGACACTTCGACCCCAAGCACCGGTGGTTCATCGAGTACTGGCAGCACTTCCACTGGAAGCTCTAATTCTGGCGCCAGCACTGGCAGTACCGGTACTGGTGCAAATGCCGGCAGCACTGGTGGAACCGATACCGGCGCCAGCGCTGGTGATGCTGGCGCTACCAATCTGCCGACTGGCGTGATTGGTTTGCTGGACCTCGGCGACTCTCTGCAGAACGCGACCCTGTACGCACAAGCCATGCAGAATCAGCTGCAAGGCTTCGTCCAGGACCAACTGACCTGCTCGACCTTCGATACCAATGGCGTCTGCGTCAGCGTCAGCAGCCAGATGACCCATCACTCGGGCACTGTCCAAGGTGACAACGTGTACGGCGGCGTTACCGCGGCATATCGACTGACCCCTGACCTGGTTGCCGGCATCGGCTATCAAGGACCAAGCACTTCGCTCAAGATCAACGACGACCGCGTAGAGGGCGATACCAACACGATTGGTGCTTTCGTCGAGTACGGCAATCGTCTGCGCAAGGGCGTGTTTGCCCGCGGCGCCGTGGCAGTTTCCGAAGGCGATGCCACCATCAAACGCTCCTACAAAACCGGTGCCGGCGACGACGAATCGAAAGGTAAGTCGGATGTCAGCCAGCGTGCGGTTTCGGGCCAGGTCGGCTACGTATTCATCCTGCAGGACAACATCGCTGTGATGCCGTTCCTGGGCGTGGACTACCTCAACACCAAACTGGACTCCTATACCGAGACCAGCGGCTCCTTCCCGGCGCGTTTCGACAAGCGTACTGAGGAGAACATCTACGGCACCGCCGGCCTCAACGCCAGCATGAACCTGGCAAACAAGGCCATTGTTTCGGCCAACATCAAGCACGTTAGCCGCCTGAACAACTCGCAAGACGATCTGACCGGTGATGTGATCGGCGTCTCTCGCTTCGACATGAAGCAGGACACCACCGAGCGCTGGAACGAAGTCGGCGTTGGCCTGCAGGTTGCCGGCCCGTTCAAAGCCTCCCGCGTGGGCGTCACCTACGGTCACCGCTTCGGCAGCGACAAAGCCGTAGCCTCGGACGTCGCAACGCTCTCCCTTTCGATCGGTTTCTGACCGGAATCTGATTCACCATGCGCCCCACTTTCCAGTGGGGCGTTTATATTTGGGCCGCGAGTTTTCGCCAGGCAATAAAAAAGCCACTCCGAAGAGTGGCCGGGTATCGTTAAAGCTAAGCAGTAGGCTGCAGGCTCTGTTGCTCCCACCATGCACGGAAGCTAGCTACGAAAGAACATCCACTGTCTTCAGGTAACGCAAAAACTGCCTTGTTCTGGTGACTGATCTCATGCTCCGGCTCACCATCACGCGAACAGTGATAGAGCTTGAAGGTGTTTCGTGTATCGAGCTGGAAGCAGCACAGTGCTCCGTTCTGCCGCTTGTAGTACACCCGGCAATAGCCAGAGTCCACAGTATGCAGGGCCAGCTGTTCAACGACTTTGACTTCAGCGGGCGGAACCAAACAGTGACGATGCTCAACGAGCAGCGCTCGCAATGCACCCAGATCAATCGAGCGCGTTACGCCATCCGGGAACAAAACGTCACCGTACAGTGCAGCAAGATCGGCAGCCAGGCTATCTTCGACAAAGTGACAATCCACTAGGTCGCAGGCTCGGCTAACTATCCACTCTTGCCTTTCTTTCGGGGTTTCCAGTTCGTCAACATACTCACGCTGATTTGCCATGTCCTCAGCGATTTTCAAGCAAGCCTCGTTTTGACTCGTCGCAAAGACGTTGTCGCTGTAAGTGCCTTCTTCTGCCATCCCCCAGTTCAGAGTCACTGCGTACAGATCAAGCGAGGACTGATTAGCTTTAACTTCATTATTGCTCATGATGCATGTTCCTTTTTCGAATTTAATTTAGCCCGCTAGCTTCATGTCTTGCTGAAGCGCGGATTTGCCTTCATAGAAAGCGTTTAATAGTTCCGGAATATCTTCGAGGAGTGCATGCGGCGTTTCAGAAGCCCCCCATCCGTATCCCCAGGCAGCGTTCTTTGCATCTTGAAATACGTTAGCTGCTAGTTGATTGCTCTCAGGCGATTTCATGAGGAGTACAGCTAATGCCCATTGAGATCGAGCGTAAGCCGCCAGCTGAAAACAGGTATTCATACGTTCACCAGAGTAGTTTCATAACCACCTGTAATGAATTACACGGGCCTGTATAGCCCTAGAGGCAAAATTTGCACTGCACAGTACACACATCAGGTAAATATGCGGCTATAGGCTTGAAGGTTTTGAAGCTTTGCTAAAGAATCACATGCATCATGTTCTAGGAATGAAAACCATGCTGCCTGACGCACTGGTAACTATCGGGATGTTCGCCATCGCATTTTTCGTCATCTGGCTGATGTTGGTGTTCTTGCTCTTGACCCATGAAGCCGGCCATTTAATACCAATGCAACGCTACGGTATTAAGCCAGACAAACTCATTCTCGGTGGATACAAGCTATTCTCGTTCCGAAAATCAGGAATCATCCATGAAATCGGTTTGATCCCGCTTTGGGCGTATGTGGTCAGCTCCGATTATGAGAAGGCCCCGTCAGACCGCCGAGCGATCATCGCTGCGGGCGGCCCCCTGATCTCCCTGGCCACCGGCCTATTGTTCTTCGGCATTCACTACGTTACGCCAAACTGGCCGACACTCGTGGCGGCCCAAGGCTCGATCCTGCTAGCGGCAACCAACATCATCCCCCTGCCCCCCATGGATGGCTGGACGATCGTCGAGCATTTCTTGAACCGCCGCGGGATCTACTTTGATGACAGAAACAAGCGCCTATTGATGGGTGTTGGCCTGGCCACTATTGTGGCAATAACCCTAGCCCTTTAGAAATATAGATCCCTGCAGTGCATCTCCTGGTGCAAGTTCAACTGACCAGGAGATGTCTCATGACCACCACTACCCTCGACGCTAAACCGCAGCGCCCTGCTCTACGACCCGACTTTTTCGAAGAGGCCTTCAAAAACTACAACGTGCCGGCAAAGCTCCGCACCTTTGCAGAGGCATTCTGCATCCGGTTCAACGTTCGCGGCATCTGTGACCCCGCCTATTGTGCTAATTCGGCAGCCCTGAAACTGAAGATCGGTGATGGCTGCGGGAAATTCGACCACGAGAAAGACGCCGACGAAAACGGCATCCCACTGATTGGCGACCAACTGCTCTTCGCATACAGCAGCTGCATCCAGCAAACAGAGCCAGGCACCACCGCAGCTGTCATCAACAGCATGGTGAAAGCAGCCCTCGCCGGCGCAACCGTCGAGGAGCTCGTGTCACAGCATGCAGCCCCTGCTGCACATTAACCCCACCCAAACCGCCCTTCTCTGAGGGCGGTTTTTTTTCGCTCGGCATTCATGATGGCGGCCTTGCGATACAGGCGGCGTATGTGTTCGTGTATGATCCCCGCGTCATAACCAAAAGGGTCTCAACATGCTCACGAGCCAGCGCCAGCAAGGCGCTTCTTCTTCCGCCCACCTGCCGGCCGTAAGCTCCTCAGCTGTTCGGTGGGTTTCCCAGGTTACTGTCGAGCTGTCGTATTGGCACGGGAACCAGAGGCTCAAGAATCTCGACCAATTCGAATGGCACGGTGACGCGGTGATGGCACCTGCTCTGGCGCACGCTCAAAGCAAATGCGATTTTTACCAGATCGATGCTTCATCGACCCTTGAACTATGGGCGTTTCGTTCCTTGTGGCGGGTTGCAAAAGTTCAAGACAGCACCGACCAGCACTGGTCGTTCGCAGACAGCCTTGACCATGGTGTGTCAAAGCTCCTGGTGAGTCATCACCCAGTCTGGTCATCAAAGCACGGTCGAATTTCAGCTCCCGACACTTGGCCAGGGTTCACCGCCATCTTCAGGAAACTCATTTCAGTCGACGCTAGCCGGTCGATCGACGGGGAAATGAAAAGCCATGTGGGTGCGTCTCTGCGCGTCATCGAGCAAAGCCACGAATCTTTGGCCGTGGCGATTACCGATGGTGGTATCCGTGGCCTGACAATCACTCGTGTTGGGGAGAACCCCCGCAGCCCTGGCTGCGATTTGTTCATGGTGACAGGCACGATCGGGGTGGCCGTGTCCCCCTATCAAGCTGAGTTGGGCCTTGGCCAGCTGGAGGCAGCCGTCCGCGGCTCAGTTGAGGTTGAGGTATCGCTCGTCGAAGGCATCACCGCAAAAGGGCTGCTGGATGCTGGTCAGCGTGCTACGAGCTGGGCGCTCAAAAGCCTGTGATATTTTTAATATTTCATAGTGCGTATGCGTACGCGTTTTGTATTATTGCCGCGCCGGATGGATGATAGATCCTGTCCGGATGGCTGGTGTCGGCAGTGTCCTGGGTTATGCGCAGGTGTCAGTCATCTCTGTTAGCAAGTTCAACGATCTCTGACCTTTCAGGAGTGCTACCTCATGACCGAAGCCATCGAAAACAGCAGCACCGAACACCAGCTTGACCTTGATTTCCGCATGATCATCTCCACGGGCAACATCAAGAAGGCAATGGAAAAAGGTGATGGAAAACAGAGGTTTACTGCGGGAGACCTGTGGAATGTGGCCCCTAGCACCATCAAGGTCATCCCGGGTTACAACGTCAGGGAGCGCAATGCTGCCTACCTGGCCAACGTTCAAAAGCTGAAGCAATCCATCAAAGACAATGGCTTCAAGAAAGACTCTGCTCTGTCGGTCATCATCAGGCGTGATGAAAATGGCGAGCAGTCGATCTGTTTGAAACGTGGTCATCAGCGCCTGGAGGCCACGATGGAGGCGATCGCTGAGGGCGAGAGCATTCCAACCGTTCCTTGCATCATCGCTGCAGATGATTGTTCTGAAGAGGACATGACCGCTGACCTGGTCATTAGTAACAACGGAACGCCGCTGAGCCCATATGCGACGGCTGTCGTTTGCAAGCGCATGACACGCTTTCATCCCGATGACCACGCCGCGATCGCCAGGAAGCTGAATCTTTGGCCGGCCCAAGTTTCGGACTACCTTCTGATGATCAACGGCCCCATCGAGATCAGGAACTATGTCCGCGATGAAGTTGTATCGTTCACACTGGCTGTTCAAATTCTTCAGGAGCACGGGCCGAAAGCTCTGCAAGTGATCGAGCAAGGCCTCGCCCGCTCCGCTGCTGCAGGCGGTAAAACTGAAAAGCTCATGCCACGCTTTGTTCCGGGCAAGGTCATCAAGAAGGCAGTCACAAACGCTGCTCCAACAATGAGAACGGCTATTCAAGACATTCGTCAGGACAGTGGTTTTCAGCACCTGACGCTGGAAAATCAGCAAAAGCTGGATGCGATTCTGGAGCAATTTCGACTGGCCGAAGAAGAAGAAGAGAAACTGAACGTGAACCCGTCCACCGAGCAACAGCTCAACCTCAATACAACTGAGGAATAACCATGCCTTCCGGGCAGCCCCTACACGCGAGGTAGGGGCTTTTTTTTGCCTACCGGAAAATAGCCACAAGCTTGGACCACCAGGTAGTGTGCACCTCATGCCTCTTCACTTCTCCCCTTGATACCCACTCAAGCTGCACCGAGCCTGTTGAGCCTGTGCACATGAACGCGAACCTGGTGAACGACGCACAGGCCGCACAGGCAGCAAGACCAGTCAGCGCGAAGCGATCTCCCGACTGAGGCTTGACCTCCCCCCGCACCAGATCCCCGGCCAAGCTACGCCGGCATTGGGCACAATCCACTGCAAAGCGGGCAAGCTCAGTGCCATCTGAAAATACGATCGGCAGGCTGTGATGCAACGGCATGACTTGCCTCCACTGAGCAACTGCGTCCCCTACAGGGTCATTGCCATCTAAACGCTCACTGCTCTCCACTGACCCACCCCTTGCTGACTGCGTTCACGTACACCTTGACCCATCCTGGTACAGGCCGCTGCCCTCTCTCCCAATAGCCCACAGCGGCATAGGCCCAGCCCAGGGCATTGGCTAGCTGTGCCTGAGACCAACCTAGAACCTCGACTCTGATGCGCCTGACATCTGCGCCGGTGAGGGTCGGTTCACACGCGGGCAATTGGCCCTCAACAGCAGCGCGATAGAGTGATCGAGCTGCAGCTGGCATTTCGGCCCCCTTCTCCCACTTCGATATCAGCCCGGGCGAGACGGATAGCATCATGGCTATAGCTTTCTGTGTCAGGCCCGCCGAATGGCGTTGGCGTGCAAGCTCACTCTGCACGGTCGGGGGGAGTTGGATATCGTGCTCCCTGGCCATGTCGTCGCGGTAGCATTGCGCTGCGTGTTTTGCCCGGGAACGACCGTGGTAGGCCAAGTCGCGAAAATGGCGATCGGCGACAAACTTTCCAGCCTTCATCAACCGCACACGCCAGCCCGCGTCCGAAGGTTTGGACGGTCGATTGTCACGAGTAATGCCCTGCATCTCAGTGTCCGAAATGCGCCTAGTTGTAGAGGTGGAGGTGGCAGGCTGCAGGCTTGGGATATCCATAGGACTTCAGTCCGTCGCGAAATCGGACTGATCTGGGTCCGGACCATCATCTCGGTCGAGGAGTAGTCCACTGCCGGAAAGCAAACCACCGCCCAGAACCAGAGCTGAGTTAAGCCCCAGCGCCGGAACCCCATCAGAATCTCCAGCATCAGCGTTGGCGCCCTTGGGCCTAGGCTTCACCGGCATAGGGATACTCGCGGGAGACGAAGGTGCAGGGGCCTGGAGTATCATGGGCTCCGCAGGGCGCCGTTGAGGAACTGGCTTCGGAAGTGGGTTACCCCGCTCCGGCATAAGCAGCGGCACGTCATCATCCAGGTTGAGTGTGACCTCGCTCGCCTGCGCTCTCTCCAGGCTGCTGAAGAACTCGTCAGACTTGGCCATTAATTTGCTGAACTGCTTGTCTGACATGGGCTCCTTGCGGCGTAACCCGCCCATGTTGCGGATGGTGTCAGTGGTGATGGCGTACAGGGCGTCTTTGAGTTCGGTCCGCATCTGGTGCGTCATGAACTCACACTTCAAGGAGAGTACTTGCTCCGCCCTTCCGACCTGGGTCGCCAGCTTCTCAAGAGCCTGCAGTTGGCGCTCGATCCGCAACTCAGCCGCTTGTGCCGTGGTTCGAGACCGATTGAACCAGTACCAGGCACCAAGGAGGGCAAGGCCAGCCGCCGATGCAACCAGGTACGTTGGCAGTTGGCTTGCGGGAGGGGCTGGCACGAGATTGAAACTGAACGAGTCAGCTGAGACCAGGGGCAGCGCTACTGCCCCTGACAGTGACAAAAGCAATTGACGTTTAGCAGTCATTTCAGGCTCCAGCGCAGACAGCATCACTTTGCGTTAGGGATACAGAACGCGTACACGTACGTAGATAGTATCTCTTGGCGCCTTGTTGTGACACTGAAATATTGGGGAGGCTGAACGGAGGCATAATTCAGCGCAGGCCAAACCGGCCTGAGCCGCACTGAATCGGAGCCCCCTCAACGGAGCCACCGTCGATGAGCGGTTTCCCACATAAGCGGGGGGAGAGTTCGATCGCTACGCTGCAGCTTTGCAGCAAATAATTCAATTGCACAATCAGTTGGTTCTAAACCAGACCGTTGCCAGCAATCATTGTTTGTTTAAACGAGATAATGGCATAATGACTCCCTGGATTCTATTCCGATGATTTCAATATTCAATCATGAGGTGAGAGTATCATGCGTTCGGTTACTTCGTTTTTTTGTATTTTCATTGCAGCCTTTGCGCTGACTGGGTGTAAGGAAAGTCGTGAAGATAAAATTGACCGCCTATTTCCGGCCGAGAAACGCATCCAGAGCGGAACAGAGCAGTTGTATAAAGTCTATGCTGTTAGCTACCCTCACATTGCTCCTCTTGAAGCCAAGGCTGTCATTGAGGAAAGTTTTAGGGCCAATGAGACCTTGAATAGAGAGCTAGTGCAAAAGCAATGGAGTGAATTGAACTGGTCAGATGAAGAGCTAGAGGTAGTAGCGCGAATGATTCAAAATCCTGCTAATGCCGTATCGATTGCAGGAAGCGAAGATAACGCAAGGCGTATATCTATAAAAATTTACGAAACACAACAACAAACCTATACGCCCGAGGTCAAAGCTAAAGTTTCCGAACTTAATGAGAAAGTTGATGAAAAACTTCGCGCTTTAGAGGCCAAAGCTAACAGTTGATCATTGCTGCGGCGTTCCGAAATGCATAAAAGAAAACGCCCTGGCCTCGCTGTGGCAGGGGCGTTGGCTATGTTCGGACGGCGCCGCTTCTGGAATCCTGTAGCCCCAACTGGCCGAAAGGCTGAGAATTACGCCTCGACGATTGCACTACATCTGATCGAGCTTAAATGACTCGGCGCCGGCAACCAGATCATTGCCTAGGTTGGCTAGAATCGTATCCCCAGAAACCGCTACCCCGTGCCCGCGGACGCCGCCTGTGCTGACCCAATACACCTTCCCCGTACCGGCTTCTACAACACGCTTGTGAAGCTGAACCGAGTAGCTGAAAAGACGCTCCCCCGGCTGATAGTCGGCCGTCTCCAGGTAAGCGTAGATCTTGTAGCCGCCATCCAGCTTCACAACCTGCTTTGGCAGGTGAGATGAAATCGTCTCCTTGATCAGATCCTGGGAGATCTCAGCGGCATGTGCAGAAAGCACGAGCTCGACAGCAGAGGCACTACTAGAGCCGAAGACCATAATTGCGAGGAGGGCCAGTTTTGTCAGTTTGATCATGGGAGGATTACTCAAGCGGGGTCATTTTCAGTTGGTAAGTGAGTGCTGCAGGCCGGTGCAGAAATGGTCTCCCCGCGTAGATGCAGCATCATTGCGTAGATAGCGACATCAAGGGGATCTCCTTTTGCGACGTGCTCGCGCAGCTCCGTTGAAAGGAAATCAGCAGTGCATGTGGTCTCGTCATTCCAGCCAGACCGCCCTTTTGCCCGGTTTCGGGCCATCTTCACTTTCATGTTGAGTGCGATAGCGTCGACGGCCGCATCATCAAGCACAGCCTCGCCGAACTGGCTCGGTGAGTTGTAGGTACGAACAACAAGCGCCGTTTGTTCTTGAGCCTGCACTCTGACCTGGACCTCACCGACCGCCTCCAAAGCAGCGTGCACGCCGCCGGGGTTCTCTCGGTGAGCGACCCGGAGTGCCTCCAACCAGATCTGTTCGGTTGGCATGTCGCTGCCGGCTCCCATGGGGGCAGAGGCCTGGTTCTTCGCGTTGGCCAGCCACAAGATCGTGTTACAAGCAGGACAAGGGATTGACTCGTTGTAGCTGGGAATGCTGCCTTGACTCGCCATGAAGCCGAATCCTTCACAATGAAGGGTCCCGCTGATCATCATGCAGCCCCCAGTCGCATCCTGTGGCGAGGCCCCTGCCAGCTGGGTAGCGCTGCCCGCTGGACGCGCACCTGAGTCGAGGTGCGCACTCGAATTCTCTACTTGCACAAATCCACCTGAATCACTGATCAAAGGAACACAGAAGTGCCAGCCTCAGAGGGCTTTGCCTGTGCTGGTTGCGGTGTCGTCGTTTTGCCTGGCGCCAAAGCAAATGAAGACAGCAGCACAGCCGCATCCTGCTTCGCTTGATCGATCACTGCGGGATTGACTCTCTTCCAGTAGCAGTAGGCCGATCGAGAGTTCTCGTGCATGGCCAGGTCACGCTTGCGCATCAGGTGCTCGATCTCCGAGACCACCCAGTGACCAGCGCCAAACGCGTGGTCTCTCCCCGCAATCCAGTACTGCGCATCAGTGATCTTGAAGAGCATCTCAAAGACGGCCAGCGCAGCGACGGCCACAGGATCTGTGCTGCACTTGAGATGAGCCATGATAGGGCCAAGGGTGCGTATGTGAGCTAGACGAAGAGATTGAGCCCAAGAAACAGAGCGAGGGTGCCCCGCCAACTGGGGCAAGCTCATCTGATAGAAGCCTTTGGCTTGCGGCGCAACGAGTTCGCGGATATGGGCGCTGCATTCCCCACAGATCGTGCTACTGGCGTAGAGGCGATCCTGCCTGCGCCCGCCCATCCCTGGCGAGGTGAAGCTGAACAGATCAAGGTGCCCACAAAGGCACTTGGTTGGAGCGGTAATGTGAGCCCCCATGGACACCTCCAGAATACACACCAGTAAACGCATTCAGAATCTTAATGAAGCATAACACGTATGTATATTTTAAAGGCGCAATCGTCCTCACATTTTTCGCTATTCCTATGCGGCCGGCAGCAGCGATAGGATCAGGGGACCTAACTCGTTGGCGGTGTAAGAGCCAGAGATAGCCATCTTGACTCGAAACGGGATGGGTTTTCGTCCTTTTCGGATAGAGGTGAAATCCTCCAGGGATAGGCCTATCCGGGACGCTTGCTCAGTTTCACTGAGGCCTGAGATCTCTGCCAGACCATCAAAGAAGGCGCTGACCAAATCTGGTGATCCGCCAGCATCCAGACGATCGAAGAATCCGTAGAGCAAAGTCTCACGGACCACCTGCGACTGCTGATTGGCCGCCTCAACCGCCTCTCGAATTGGTTCAGGCAATGCAGCGAGCAGAGTCGACAGGGTCACCTCTACCCCCATCGCACCGAGCGTGCGTATGCGCGCCGGGGGCGGCAACGGGCGCATGTTCACTCGGCATTGGCGGATCATGGAGATGCTGATGCCAATCTCCTTGCTAAGCCGAGTATCCGCCCAGCCCTGCTCCTCGCGGAACCGGTCCATCAGCTGGGCCCAGGCGACACTGCTCAATCCGGTGTCTGCAGATTCAAAAAAGAGATTTCGAGAGCTCAGGTCGGCTGGCACCTCGGGATTGCCGTCCCCGGCATGAATGTCGAACATCTATTTGCTTCCATCAACTTCTGCCGCACCCTGCTCGTCCTGCTCCATGTGAGCTGCGACGCAGGCGCGGATCATGAGGTAGAGGGCTCCGCCGACAAGGCAGAGAAAAACCCCCTTGAAAATGAGGACCGGGGAAATCTTCACCAGGCCAGCGCCAACAGCCATGGTGGCCAGCAAGCCCATGACGACAACGCAGAGAGCAACAACGACGCGGGTGATCAGAGAGTGTGAAGGACGGGTATCCATGACAAGCGCCTTATCGATACGTAACGTGTACTGATAATACTGGATGACTATAGATCAGCACAATGTCGTGTTTGGAAAGACAGAGGCTAATAATCAGCAGGCAAAAAAACCCGGGCACTTGGCCCGGGCGTGTAGCAGGTTTACAAGCCGGGCACCCCAAGCGGGATGAT
The DNA here is from genome assembly GCF_000814065.1 of Pseudomonas sp. C5pp. Lineage (NCBI taxonomy): Bacteria > Pseudomonadati > Pseudomonadota > Gammaproteobacteria > Pseudomonadales > Pseudomonadaceae > Pseudomonas > Pseudomonas sp. C5pp. The sequence continues at coordinate 24,056 of NZ_JWLN01000040.1, forward strand.
TGGCGAGGTAACGTTCTGCAGTCCGAATCCGTTCATTTCGACGCTTACCGATGCGGTCTTGACGCGAATCGCACCCAAGATTCCGACATTGGAATTGTGGACGATGCGCTCCTGGGCAGTCTGCGTTACTGCGACAGGTTCGAAATCCGCCCCCATGTCATTGGCCAGCAGTTTGTTGATGCGTGCAGCCATTTCAGCTGCAGCTTCGTCGGCAAGACTTTCAGCCGAAGCGGAGTCGAAACAGATACCGATCACCTCGGCATCCGCGCCAGACTCATCATCGTCCTGGGACAACACAACGTGAGCAGTGGCCTTCAGCTCGCTGGAGCTGACCAACTGGGCGATGACTGTCGATCGATACGCTTGCTCAAGCTCTGCGAGTTCGGCATCGCGTACTGTTCCAACAGGATACGAGCCCACCTGCTGTACCAGGTTGCCGAGGGAATCGACCGGTGCAGCTGCTAGTTGAGCGTACTTGATGGCTGTTTCATGAAAGTTCATGCGTTTCTCTCCTGAATGATGGGTGCAAGGCCTTGCGTTGCCTTACAGAGGAGGTATGAGAAACACGGACTTGTATTGGATCGGCACTCCATGGCGGCATCCTTTTGGTGGCCACTCATCGTGAGAGCCGGCTGAACTGGAAACTGCCGTTATCGATATTTATATCGAAAATGGCCCGACCTATAATTTCCTTGTCTGTTACGAACCCCCAATAGCGACTATCCAGGCTATTGGAGCGATTGTCACCCAGCACAAAATAAGAGCCTTTTGGTACAACACATGAAATCCCTGAAACATTCCTCACGCAGCCTGGGATGGCAGGGAAGTCTGTATTCACACCAAAATCACTGCTGCCATTGTCCTGCAGAGTATCAATTTGCAAGCCTTGAATTCGCTCCAACGTATAGGTGGCGTGCTTAAGCTTTCCGCTGGCTTCATCTTCGTAATCATATGGCATTTCCATTTCGCGCACCGCCGGGGCACCATTGATAGACAACTCACCACTTTGATAAGTGATATTGTCGCCCGGGACGCCGACCACTCGCTTAATGTAAGGCTTAGCCGGGTCAAGAGGAAAACGGAATACCAGAACATCACCAAACTTCGGCGCCCCCCCATGCGAGATCGGTTTTGAAACGAAAGGCAACCTCACACCATAACTGAACTTGTCTACGACAACCACGCTGCCTACTTCTAGAGTAGGACGCATTGAGGAGGACGGAACAAGATAGGGTTCTGCTACGAAGGATCGGAATAAGAGCAGGAACACGGCAACCGGGGTCAGCTCCACCATGTAGCCCATAATGCCTTGCGTATAGTGCTGCTGACCCTTAGCTGCTCGATACCGTTCATAGCCCCAGAAAGGCACTCCGATGATCGCAGCAGCGGCGAGCAAGGTAGCAACATCCAGAAAGGTGCACAGCAAGATGTATGGACCAAGGACAGCGGCCCCACACCCTAAAGAGTACATCCAGGCAGGCCCGTGTAACCGGTACCTCTTGCTGCAAAGCACTGGAGCAGCCGCAGTTAAACCAAGCCCAACCCAAAACAGGCTCATAGATACTTACCTGATTTTCTGTTGTAGCCATAGATAGCGATACGGACAACGAACAGCAGAAAGAATATACCACCCAAACCCCAGCCAGAAGCCTTGACCCACAGGCCGTAACTATGGGGAATGGAAACTTCTAGCTCTTCCAAAAGGAATTCAATCAAAGATCCAAGAGCCCAGAGGAGCGCTGCAAATACCCAACCATTCAAAAGCAGCTGTACATTATACTTCACGCCTTTAGACCGGCTCTGTGTCGCTAGCATAGTTACTCCGCGGCAATAAACGACCACCCTGCCCGGCTTAGCGCGCATCGGTGTCCGTTCAACGGCTTGATCAACAATGTGGATTCAAGTGACGCAGCTAAGCACCCGAAGTGATAGCTGTAATATAGAGAAAGCTTTTCCAAATCTTCTCGTAAGCCCCGGCAATACGCTTCGTAATGGCGACTACCCAGCACAGGCTCTATATTCTCGTATTGAAGAGGAAACGGCTTAAGGGTAAGAAGCGCGAGTCGACACTTCGACGTCAGCCAGACGCAGGCAGCGTCTACTATATTTTGGCTTAGTTGTGATGACCTGAATTCATCCCTCACTTCAAGTCTTCTAATGAAAAGTACGCTGCCAGCTTCGAGCACAGCAGAGAAGTCATTCCGGCAGGTCCAGACCAGCTCCTGCACAGCCTTCTGGAGAGCCTCACTTACCAGGTCGCAAGCATCAGCCAAGGAATATCGCTTTCCATCGCCGCTGGACAACAGAACCGCGTCCAGGACAGCGACTGGCACAGCCTCTGACTGTAACCGAAGCCAGGCTGTAACCAGTCGCCCTTCACATACCGCAAAGCCATCAAACACATCCCCTGAAAGGCTCAGCTCTACGGAGTAGTCACCTGCGAGCTCCATGCGCTCAACCAGGCCGTGATGCATTGGAATTTCGCTGTAGAAGCCGGTATCTATTCGGCTCCGCACATGCGGACGACACCGCGACACTTGCGTTAGGCCGGCAGGCATGATGCAGCTCAGCGCAGCCCGGTACCAACACGGCCCTGCGCACTGGCCTTGGCCTTTTTACGATCGGCCACTTTCAGCAGCTGCACGAAGAGCACAACCATGACCAGAATCGCGATCAGCATAAACGCGGGTGTGGGACTGATGTGACCAATCTTCGCCCACACGAATACGAAGGCTGCCAGGGCCAAAGCCGCCGGCAACTGACCAACAATGTTCAAAGTCCGCATGGCCCAGAATTGAATTTTCGGCATTACAAGCTCCTCAGAATGATTGATAACACGTACGCATAATACCAGAAGATTTGCACGCCTGCCAGCCATGCGATGTCATGATAGCGCCACAAAAAAGGCCTCTGTCCACAGGGATGGACAGAGGCCTTGATCTACGGCCGGGAGAGCCTCACAGCGGGTAGAAAATCGAGTAGATACACACCGCCAATGCAGCCGCGCAAAGCGCCGAGCACAGCCAGATCAGAATTTTTACGTCGCGCAGCGAGCGATCGGTAAAGCCTTGCATTGCCTGGATCTGCTCAGGCCCGGAGGCATTTTTCACGGTGAAAAGGGCTTTGCGGCGCTTGATCGCGATCGAAATGATCACAGCCAGCACCACGACAGCGATACGAGCAAGCATGTCAGGAGTGATAGTCATTGCGTTTCCTCAGGTTGGATTTAATACAGAACAGGTAGAGCGAGTGAGTCAGCGAGAAACGGCGTCAAGGTTGCCGATTCCCTTGTTCACGCATGGTCTTAATGGCTGCGAGCACTGGATCCCTGGGGCTAGCATCTTGCCCCTCACAATGGGTATGGCGCTCACCTGGTTTGATCAAGCAGTAACGCCCTAACGGCTTGGAGACTGCTGCCCCGAAGTGAGGCTGGGCCACCGGCTTGAACATGATCAGGCCAGCAGCAGCGCTTACCGTGGCAAAGGCGGCAAGAGCAGTACGCCAGGAGCGGAGACGCCTTGGATTACGCACCAGCGGCAAACTCCAAACCGGTCGAAAGGCTGATCATCTGAACTGCGAGATCTGGGTTGATCAGTCCTTTCGACGCGAGCCCCCTGACCTGGCCAGAGAAAAACTGTACGAAGAAACGTTGGGAAGCGTGCTCGCTCTGTACAGAGTCGCCATGCTCCTTCACCTGGTTTCGTCTCTCGATGGCAGCGGCAGCAGAAGTGGCAATAGCGTTGGCCAGCTCTGCGGCCACCGCTTCACCACGGGGCGGCAGCCTGGTCACATCCAGCTGAGCAAGGACCTCATGTGAGAGATGCAAGCTCGCAAGGCCGTCACCATACCAACCGTCATAAACTGTCACCCCGTGCTCATCGGTAGTGAGCACGGTAAAAAAGCGGGAGAGTCGGTGGGTTTCATCGTCGCCGACAGCAAGCATGGGCGGGTTGGCTACCTCGTAGCCGGCGCCGACCTCGAATTCGTGGGAGTTGGCCAATTTGAACGCTCCTATCGGTTCCAAAAATGGGCGCCATCAATAATACATAACGCGTACGCATACGGCGATAGAGATCAATGTAAATCTACACGTTTCCCTAGGAGTAGGTGACAGGGTTCAGGAGGCCCACGCCGGGTCCCGGAAATCGAACCCAAAAAAAGACCCACCATCAAGGATGGTGGGTCGGATTTAGCGTTTCTTTATAGGTGGCTCTGCTGAGCGTTTATTTGGATTGCAGCGGCTTGCTGTTTTGGTTTGCACCGTATTTTACGCGTCTGAACTCACCTTTAATGGCAGCAACAGCTCCCATCAAGGGCGCGAAAAAGATGCGCGGTGCTTGCCTTGCAGCGTTAGCAAACTCAGACCCAAATGTCGAATTCATTCAGCAAACTCCCTGACGGCACGATATGCGCCAATGCAGATAAATATAAAGAAGAGACTCGCATCAGCCAAAACCAAGGCTTGTTCGAGTAGCGTCAGTATATCCAGCGTGAACTTGCTAATACCGAAATCAGCAAGGTAGTGGACTAAATGGTTGAGCAGAACTGCTGGCACCATGATGATGAAAAAGATGACAGTACCAACGAAGCCATGGGCTGCGAAGTGTGCGATCGGGTTCCACCAAGGTTTTTTGTGCGTTTTTGACATCTGTTACTCCTGAAAGGACCTGGGGCGGTCGTTGAGAAATCCCATAGGCCTTCTTGCGGTAGACCTAGCCCCTGGAGATGCGTAACGCGGGCCTGTAATCTGCAGGACGCAAAAAAGCCAGGCAGTGCCTGGCTTGGTGGAACAATTCGCTTAGCTCTGCCGTGCCTGCCGCAGCCGGCCGGGCGTGAATTTCCCAGAGAACGAATAGCCGAGATCCCTTACTCGCTCACGGACCTTCAGCTTGTTGGATTTGTCGCCCCGCTCCTTGTGGAGCTCGACATGCTCGGCTTCTACCTGGAGCAGAAACTCGACGTCCTTTTGGCACAGCTCCAGCGACTGCTCCAGCTTTTTCCGGTCTGAAAATTTCTTTCCGATCAGTGCAGCTGACGCCGCTGCCAGGACAGTGCTGGTTACAGCAGCGAAAGCATTTATCAAAGCGGATTGCACAGCTGGATCGTTGATTGCGAGAAGCATGATGGCCCCCTGAAAGTTAACTTGCTCCAAGGGGATGCTTCACAGAAACCAGTAAACCACAGGCACAAAAAACCCGCTCGATCGGCGGGTTCTTTGGGAAGGTCAGTGCTTGGGGGTGGTCTTGGTTGAGCGGTCGCCGCCGCCAGCCTTAGCCATTTCAGCCTTGATGGCCTTATAGGCACCAATCACAGGCGCAAAGTATATGCGAGGTGCTTGCTTAGCCGCACTCAGAAATTCAGAAGTGAAAGTGGTTGTTTTCATGTGCTTGCCCCTCATGGGAAAACTAGTGACTTCTGTATAGCAAATTAAGTGACCTCCATCAAGCGCCTGAAAAAATTTCATCAGGCAAAGAAAAACCCGATTCGCATAAGCGAGCCGGGTTTGTGTTGCGTTAGAAGCGGAAAATCTACCAATCAGATCAGCAAAGCCAATGATCCAGTTTGGATTTTGTCGACATCCGCACCGACGGACTCATCCTTGCAGGCGTGAGCAGATCGAATGGGAAAGTTGACTACGTTATTGCGTGAGGCCATGACAGCCCTGCCGATTTCTTCACCTACAGAGACAAACTTTGGATAGCTTACGCTTTGACCACAGATCTCATGCCCAGTAGTTTCAGAAACACCATCGGTTAATCCAGCTGGAATTCCTTTCAGCCTCTCGTGCTCGGCCGTGTTGAAAAGCCTGCTGAGCTTTGGATCCTCTGGGTGCACCAGGAACGGCTCGGTACTCCGGGCTTTGGCGTATCCGCGGCCCAATGTCCCGCAACCATCTTCTTCACCAGTTAAAAGCTGGCGGGCGAACCCTTTCCCTGCAGCCAGGTCTCTAACTTCTTTCTCCGCAAGGTATGAGTATTCCTTCCAAGATCCGTCATTGAGAGGAACCTGATCAATGATGGCGTTGATGCATGACTCACGCACCTTGTTAACCTTGAGATTATCGAATGAGAAACTATCTCCAATCCCGGGCGTAATTGCTACCACCACAAGCCGCTTACGATGTTCGAGTGTCCCGAAATCCCAGCCGTCCAGAACAGCCTCATGCACCACATAGCCCAGATGCGTGAAAACGCTTCGAATAACCGACATCGATGCAGTGTTAGCATACTCCCCGACATTTTCAATGATGGCAATACATGGATTTACATGACGCAGCCAGTTCAGATACTCGACGAACAGTGCGCCGGCGTCATTATGACTCTCTGCAAATGCAAGTTTGTTTTTACTCCTGCCGCTCTTGCTCGCTCCTACGCAAGGGATACCTCCGACAAGTATCTCGCACAAAGGTGTATTTTCACTCAGATATACGTCCCGAACATCAGAATGAATAGCGATCGAGTCCTCTGTCCAAATATCGCCATTGTTTCGAATTGAGCAGTCGAGATAATCACTTTCCATCTCAACGCCAACCTGCACAAATGAGCCGACACCGGACTTAACCATGCCTGAGTGCAAAGCTCGGTCAAGCACCCCGCCACCGTGGAAGAGCGACGCTACGGCGAGTTTTTGACCACGCTCCAACTTTTCCTTCATGCGCTTGAGGCGCTCGCGGATCTTTGTCTGAATCTGCAAAGCAGTAATCACAATCCGGCCACGACGAATCGCGACTCGGACCTTATGGTCATCTTCAAAGACTTCACGGATTTTCTCAGAGCGCAAGTCGATTACTGGATGTACAACCCCATTACGCTCACGCTTAGATACGCTGATGCACTTCCCGGCAAAGCCAGTTGGAACCTCAATTAGTTCGAGACGCCGTGCAATCTTGTCTGACTTAATCGAGTACTTCTTGCCAATCTGAATACCGGCTGTCAGGAGGTGACGGCCTTCCATAAAGACACGTGAAACGCCCTTCGATTCGCCGATTTTTGCGTTGATGATGGTGGTCATTGTGCTGCTCCAAGTAGTCGACACAGCTCCCCTGGCGGGGACTGAGCCCGATTGGGGGAAATGACAAACTGGTTGTCTGTACTTCCTGGAATGCGTAACAGAGACCGATATTTTTCTCGGGCAACAAAAAGCCCCCGTCAACGCGGAGGCTTGGGTACCCAGCATGGCTCAGATCGACGCTGGCACATCCTCGCCACCCAGCACCAGGTAAAGCGCCGGGAGAAACTCGGCCAAGGTCATCATCATCAGCGCGAACGTCGCATCTGCCTGCGCTAAGGCGTCATCGCCCCCATCCTGCTCAGCCTGGGTCTGGAGCAGGTCCTCGAATTTGAGGCGCCGGATAACCAGCTTGTCGTCCAACATGAACGACAATTTGTCCTGCCAGGCCAGCGCCAGCTTGGTCACAAGCTTGCCGGTTGCAAGATGATTCTTGATCTCGCCACTGGTGAGATCCTGTCGCTTGCAGCGCACCGACCCACCCTCGTCACTGGTGTCCTGCAGTTCACATTCGTCCAGGACGTGGAAGCCCTCGCCCGCTTGCTCGTTCTTGAGCCAGTCAGTGAGGGTTGCAGTCGGAGCAATCTTGACCGTCACCGGCCGCACCGGCAGCGAACCGAGCACTTCACGAAGCGTGGAGAGCAGATCCTCGGCTCGTTTGGCACTCGCGTTATTGACGATGATCAGCCCGAGCTTTGGCGCGATGGCTGCCGTGATCACGCCGCGGCGGATAAACGCCTTCGGCAACATGGCCTGGATTGTCTCGTCCTTGATCTGGTCGCGCTCTTTCTTGTACACCTTGCGCTGCTGCTCTTTCTCGATCTCCTCGACCTTTTCCTTCACAGCATCATTCACCACGCTTGCTGGCAGGATGCGCTCTTCCTTCCGAGCACTGATCAGGAAGAAATTACCGCTCTGGTGAACGAGCGGAGCCTCCTCTCCCTTGCCCAGCGGCGCGACAAAGCCGAAAGTGACCAGCTCTTGCGAACCGCACGCACGGGCGGGCTTCGACGCCAGGGCGGACTGCAGCGCCTCCGCCGCAAATTCAATATCTTGAGTCAGACGATAAACAGTCAGGTTCTTAAACCACATGGTCATGCCTTGTTAGGTGATTTGGGTGATGACAGTGCCCTCATGAGCACTGTCTTGGATGCTTGAGGTTGAAGCTTCTACGTGCTTCGGGATGCTGCTAGGTGCTATGCCGATCAGCTGGCTGCCGTGTAGCGAAGGCAAGCGATCTCTTCGCGGGGGTTTGGCCGATCGAGCTCTGCCCACCATCCTCCCCACTCCTCACAGCTGACTGGTCGCGATGTGCCGGGCGCCCCCTCTACGCAGAACTTGCCTACGTCCGACGACCAGGTGACCGCCAGCAGGGAGGCCTCAATTCCGTCCTTACCGCTCCAGTTCCAGTAACGGCCTGCACTTTCGGGGGCCACTTGAGACCAAATCCGGCGTGCACGGCCTTCAGAATCCTGCGGCCGGTCTTCATGCACGATCTCCACCGGGCACGTAGGCGACCCACTGCAGGGCGTGAGTAGCCCTTCAGTACCCACCTGTTGGAGCCAGGGCATTGGCGAGTTCATGTACGCGATGTAGTTGGCGAAGAGATTGGCCGTGTCACGCACCCCCACGGCCGTCGCGTACTTCAAGAGCTGAGCAGCCTGTGATGGTTGTGGCGCTGTGAGCAGCTTTCGCAGAAACACCGCTTCAGCGGCGGAGAACTGGTGACTGCCGACATGGCCAATGGCGCCCGACGGAACACTGAGCCCCGTTACATGCGCCTCGATCATTGCTTGGTCGAGCGCCATATCGAGAGACTCACCGCCCAGAAGAGCGTCGATGCCGATACGCACCATTGGGGCATTGGCTTTCCCAGTCCGCAGGGCTGGACCACGCAAGTAGAAATACCGCTGGGCGGCCTTCAAGAGCACAGCTGCAATGTCAGCAGTGCCGGCGCTGGTAGCGCCGGGGCCTACATCAAGCAAATTCCCCATGGTGTCCGTCTCTCACTGGGCGCTTGCGATCGACAGTCTTGGTGCCTGCTGCAGAGCAGGCTTCGAGGTTTCGTTGGCCAGAGCTGCCTTGAGTTCCGCCAGCTCTTGCTCCAGCTCCTCACAGCGCCGGGTAACCTGAGCCAGTGCACGAACCGTCAGATCGCCCTGCTCATCCCGCTCAATGCTCAAAGCCAGGCGGTCGATGATTTCAGAGTTCATGCTGCGGTGATTTTCTTTCGAAATTTCTGCGATCTTCTCTCGCATGCCATCCGGCAGGCGGACAACAAACTTGTCAGCTGTGCGGGAGTTATTGCGAGGCTGGGACTTTGGCATGGGGATAACCTCAGGAATGACCGGCTGTCGGTGCTTCAGGTGAAATGTGATTATGCGGCGCGAAGGTGCCGGGACTTGTTCTCGCGGCTCTCCTTGGCTTCGACCGTGAGCAAAGACCGGGGATTGGAGAGCAGGCGCCGCAAGCCGATTGGCTCACCGGTATCAATGCAATAGCCGTAACTGCCGTCGGCAATTGCCGACATCGCCAGTTTGATGTCGCGCAGACTTTGGTTCTCGCGCTCGATGCTGCCCAGAATTGATTGACGCTCTTGCTCGATCAGCGCTGCGTCAACTTCGTCTGGGGCTTTTTCCAAACCCGTCAGGTCGACTCGCAGCTGATCGATGCGCCCCATTGCGGTAGCACTTTCACCCACCAACAGGCTTTTGAAGAACGCTACCTGGTCAGGGTTCATGTACTGGTCTTCGGGCTGTTGCAACAGTTCCTCAGGGGTCATCAGTTGGGCCTCGTGATTAGTTGGGGCAATGTGCCTCGCGCCAGCGTCTCGGGTATCGATACGACAGGTTGATGGCACCATGCTGTCATTTTCACACGCATCGATATTACGACCAGTATCTGAAACGCACAACACAAAATTACACATACGTGTTATTCATGCGACAGAAAAAATTTTCATCTCGACCGCCCTGGCTTTCCGTTGGGCAAGAAAAAACCCCAGCGCTGAGCGGTGGGGTTTGGGTGAATCGTTATGCTGCTGCCGGCTGAAGGCTCCGTTTATCTACGTAGATCTGTTGTACGAGATGAACCCGGTCTGGATTCTGCTGCGCGAATTGAGCAAGGGCGGCGCCCGGGCTACCACCACCACAACGGAACGTCTGAAGCGAATCTTCGTTTGGCACCGAGTAGACCAGCAAAAATGCGGTGTCCTCGTGATAACGATTGGCTGCATAGTCTGCAGCCTTGCCTGTCAGGCCAGCCATCTCAACGACCCATTGCATGGTCTCAGCTCGAACCTCAAGCTCGACCATCGCCTCTTCGCCAGCTCGTGGGAACTGTACTTGCGAGAAGTCGCGGTCAAGGTAGGCTTTCTTCGCTTTCTCATACCCACTGAGCATGAGATGAGCGAAATTGCCGAACTGGAACGCCAGCTTGGCGCGCAGAAGGTCCAGCGGCTGATAGAAATCAGGAGCCGTCCAATCAGCAGGCACACGGCCTTCAGTGGAGACTGCTACAGCGTGGGTTGGATTGGTCATGATCGCGGCACCTCATGTGCGTTAGGTTTGTGGGTGGTTATGGCGCACACGGTTATGTACGACCTCGCGGCCCTCTCCCAATGGGATGCCCGGCGCCGGCGGGCAAACAACTCAGGCCGCTTGTGTGTCCAGGATATGAAGATCTGCAGGGACACTTACGACATCCCCAAGCCATCGCCGCACGGCATTCCGCAGGGTATCTTCAGGGCACCCTGGCTCAGCGCTCATCATGAATCCAAAAGCCTTGAAGCTCGCCTCGCGCACGGCCCACTCCAAGCTTGGTCCGCTCAGCGCCTCGACAAACACCGTCTGGTAGGTATGGTCAGTTCGGCAACGTCCCAGCAAGCCCGGAGCGGTTGCTCGTGCGAGGAGCACTGAAGCGCCAGTTGCGTGCTCGGCTCCATTCACTTCCGCTACCACCAGATCGCTGTGACTCACCGCGACGACATCCTTCAGGCTGAGCTGGGGTCGAGAGAGCTCTGACTTGGCCATGTCGAGCGCATGCTGCGCGGTGGCCGCAGCGAACAGTTCGCCGGTGACCACTCGGAATGCTTTCAAGCGGAAAGTCTCCGCGACTGCGGGGCGTTGATTGGTTTGCTCGACTTGTTGCATGTTGGGGCTCTACGCAAATTCACTGGGTGGTAATTGGAGGGTCTCGAAGGCGGATGACGTCAGCCAACACCCGCTCGCACCATTCGCACTTTCACCCCTCGTTGCTCGAAAGCCCTGGCTACGCGTACTTGACGCTCATCTTTGCCATCGCTGAAGACAATGGCGTGGGTCACTCCACCTGGCAGAGTTTCTGGGCTCAAATGCCTGAGCACCGAGCTCGACGGGACCTTCAGCTTCTTGCTCAACAGCTCACGATGCCGCTCACCCGTGATCAAGCAGTCAAGGACGATCTGTTTTACCTGGTGATCGAGGATGAACTTGGCGATTCGGTCGACTTGAGCCTTATCGATCGTGGGGCCTGCGGTGCTGATGAAAAGCTTTGGTATGACCTGGGCTTCGGCTTTATCAGCCTCTCGGAGAAACACAACGACCTGATCGCATGTTCTGCAGCTGTAGAACGCTTTCCTCTGGACCATGCGGTTGTGCCTTTTCGTCGACAACCGAAAGCGCTTTCCTTCACACCCGCACCGATACAGAAACTCTCTCTTGACCGATCGCGACGTGTCGAGCTGGTGACACCTATCGGCCCGGATCTGGAATACCTCGACCATGACCTGGGTCCACTCAGCACCGTGCGGCTCAACCTTCGCCCCCCAAATCAAATAAGTGATGTAGTGGGCTACCTCATGCGGGCAGATATTATTGAGGTACTCCGAAAGGTTCTCTCGGGCCAGGATACGGTTGAATCGGAACTGCAGGTCGTAGCACCGGCCAGTTTCCTTGTTTTGGCGGTACCTGAACATGCCACCTGTTTTACCAGTAAGGTCAAACAGGACCGGTATCTCGGGAATGTCACGGGAAAAGTAGGATGCGGCCATCTCCAGGCACTCGGTGACTCGAATCCTAACCGCCTTCAACTCGTCGACAGCGCGCATCAGATTTCAGCCACTCGCAGCACCTGAAAGCTCAGCTGGGTGTCGTTAGCAGAGAAAAGTGTAGGCATGGCCGGGTGGATTTAGAGAATTAAAACTGTCGCAAAGAGGCCCAGTTTCCGTGGCCTTCAGCCCGATTCGGAGGAAACGCAAAACTGTCGCGAGCCCCCAAAACCGTTGACTCGGACAAATGCGCCAGAGAATAAAAACTGTCTAGCCCAGTAATGACGGGCCTTACAGCCACCTCTGAGATTTCAGGAGTGGATGTCCTGCCCGCTATTCGGGTTGAACCCAGCAGCCCGGGCTCTCACTGTCGAAGAAATCGACCTCAACTGGCCCCAGGTCATCCTGAATGACTTGGTAAGCCATGTTGCAATAAGGCTGATATCCCCGAAAGACTGAGACGGCTACGCGCTCAATGCCCGTCCCCTTCATTCGCTTGAGCAAATGCCTGTCGTGCTCCCCCAGGCCCCAACCGAACAGTGTCAGTGTCTTCCGGGGCGCCGTAAGCACCTCTCGATAGACAGTCGACAGGTAGTAGCTATTTTGAATCGAAGCTACCTTCTGACGCATGGTTCCTTCACTGACAAACAGCGGTACCACACGCTCGTTTTTCCACTCCTGAAGAATGGCTTCCAGCAAGCCGCCGCCCAATGCGCGGATCTTGAACTCTTCCTCTATGTTGTTGCGGCATAAAGCTAAGCTGCCATGGGGGTAGAACACCAACGTATTCACTCGCTCCTTGTACAGCTTCCGGAATCGACGCCAGTCGTCATCGAATACCCCGCCATCGACGAAGCAGTCTTTGAACATATGACCGTCCGGGATGTTGAGACCATAGGCCACCGTCCAGTAAACCAGCAGGTCATAGTTTAGCGACAAGACCGTGTCGAACTCCTTCAGATACCGGTACATGTTCGGCAGATGATCGGTGATCTGGTGATACTCAGGGTGAACATCCCGCACTGCCTGGATCAGGCAATCCCGGACGCGCACGTAGGCTTCGTGGGTACGCTGATCTGGGATCTCCAACGATTTGTTGACGTTGGATGCTTGCCAGACGACCCGCAGAATTAGCTCAAAATCCTCTGTCTCAAAAAACTCGAACAGACGCGCCACGTCGTTCTGGAGCAGCTCATTTTCCCTGACATGTTCTAGCAGTGAGCGGTACGCAAAACTCTGCGACACAGCGATACTCGCGCCGTTGCCCAACAAGATGGTACCGCGCTGATAATTCTGAGCTATTTCTGCCCATGGCTTTACGGGGTATGGCATAGAGGCCACCTTCGAGTTGTGATCGCAGGATCATATCTCTGATGGTTCCATCGAGTCTTCTAGGCCGCCGACGTGTCTTCGCAACACGCTAGCTCAGATTCAAGCCCTGGTGACGAAACGCTCAGCGGCCGCTCAAATGGACCTTTCAAAATGGACCTCATGCTCTAACGCGGCATTGGGATTTGGGATAAGAAGCTTGTAGGAGCCTCAGGCCGACAACCCTCGCCACCGAAATCAAACCGCCAATATCCCACGTCATGCCACGCATCGAGTTTGAACCCGACCTGCGAAAACGTACCGATGTGCTGAAAGCCGAGTCGCTCATGGAGACCCACGCTTCCTTCGTTCGGTAAAGAAATACCCGCGTAGCGCTGTCAACCCAGCACAGCCTTACAAAGATGTAATGCCTGGATCACATGGATGACAGCTACCGGGCCTTAGGCTGCAGTCATGTTTTCATGGAGTAACTGAAATGATCAAAGCCAAATGCATCGCCGGCCTACTTCTCTTAATCGCCTCCTCATCCGCTTTTTCCGAAGGAGGTTCTGATCGTTTGCACGGAAAAATGATTCAGGCGAATGAGCAGGCTATGCGTGCATACGCAGCGGCCAATGGAAAAAAGCCACCTGAGGTGATCCATTATCGCTATGGAATGAAGCTGGACGTGGCGAGAGTCATCAGCAGGACTTCGACCAACGGCAGCTGCGACGTGATGCCGGCACAGATGAATTACGAGGACTCAACAGGAGAGCTGAAAATCCTTGAATATCGCACTGCCGGAATTAACTGCAGGGGTCAAAACTGACCGAAGCACAAGTTAATTCTTGAAGTCAGCTGATCACCAGCAGCGCCACAGCTGATCGGCCGCCAAGGGGCTTGTGATCGACCGACCGAGGTCTTCCCTAAGTACTTTGCAAAAGAACGACGGTCGGTCGAAATTAATTAGGCAGCCATTGCTTCGCAGGATTGTGCGCAGGCCAAACAGGCTTGTGCGCAATGCTGACAGTGGTCTGCCTTATGCTTACTGCACTCCTCCCCGCAGGCGCGGCAAATCCTTGCGCACAACGCACAAAATTCCTTGGCGAGCATGCTTTCTCGTGCCATCAAGGTAGCCGCCAGCCTGCACATATCTGCGCAATCCCTGTCCAACTTGATGCAGTCAGCCATCATTTTTACGTCCTGCTCTTGCAGGCAAGCTGACGCGCAGCCTTCACAGGCCAGCGCACAGCGCAGGCATTCCGAGATGCATTCATCAAAGCTACTGTTCATGATCATATCTCCGGTATCGGGTCGATGTGATGCCAGTGCACCGTCTCATGACGGTATGTAGCGTTCGACCTGAGGGGTTCCTGAAGATTGATTACATTTCTGTAAGCTTGTCCGAATCATCTCAGTATGAAGGCGTGCCCGATCATTCAAGGCTTTTCAATCACTGCTTCTGGATGCTCACGATTTTCGCGACGCTTCCCTCCATACGGAACCCAAATTTCACCTTGTCGCCTACGTTCAAGCCCTTCATCTGTGCAGGCTCAGCTTGGAATCCCATGGTCATCGCCGGCCATTTGAGCTCTGCTACCGGGCCGTGCGCCAAGGTGATTTTCCCGCTTTGCGGATCCAGCGCCTTTATTATCCCTTCAGCATGCGCAGTGGGTGCCGCCTGGCTGCCTTGGCCACCCTCGGCGGAAGCTGGCATTTTCTTCATGTCCATACCATCCATGTCCTGGGCATGCACACTGACAGCGAAAGCGGTGACCAGGCCTGCGATGACAATTAGCTTTTTCATTGGATTTCTCCTGAGAGGTTGGGGGTAGCTACAGCAAGTTCGCGGCGACGGATCAGCCAGTACGCCGCAGGGATTACAAAAAGGGAAAGCAAGGGGGCGGTGAGCATGCCGCCCACCATGGGCACCGCGATGCGGCTCATGACCTCGCTGCCGGTACCGCTGCTCCAGAGAATGGGCAGCAGGCCTGCAACGATGACCGCCACAGTCATTGCCTTGGGCCTGATGCGTTGCACCGCGCCCTCACGGATCGCGTCGAGCAGCGTTGCTCGTGTGGTTTCGCCGTTGGCCTGACGCTCAGCCCAAGCGTTATTCAGGTAGATGAGCATGATCACTCCGAACTCCGCCGCTACGCCGGCCAAGGCAATGAAGCCAACGCCTGTGGCCACCGACAGGTTGTAGCCCAGCAGGTACAGCAGCCAAACGCCTCCCGTTAGCGCGAACGGTAACGTGCCCATAATGAGCAGCGCCTCACCGAGGCGGCCAAAAGTCAGATAGAGCAGCACGAAGATGATGGCCAGCGTCGCCGGCACCACCCAGGCCAGACGGGCGTTCGCTCGCTCCAGGTATTCGAACTGGCCGGAGTAGCTCAAGCTCATGCCTGGATCGAGCTTTACCTCGCTGTTGATCGCCTGACGTAGGTCTGCCACAACGGACGAAAGGTCCCGGCCGCGCACATCGATGTACACCCAGCCCGAGGGGCGAGCATTCTCGCTCTTGAGCATGGGCGGACCATCGGCAATACGTATGCGGGCCACGCTGCCGAGCGTCAGCTGGCCGCCCTGCGAGGTGTAGATCGGCAGCTGACGCAACGCCTCCACCGAATCACGCCATTCGCGTGGATAGCGCACGCTGATGGGATAGCGGGCCAATCCTTCAACTGTTTCCCCGATGGTTTCGCCACCGATGGCGCCGGCGACAATGGCCTGTACGCCGTTGATGTTCAGGCCGTAACGGGCTGCGGCATGGCGGTCGATATCCAGATCAATGTAGCGGCCGCCAGTCAAACGCTCTGCCAGCGCCGAAGTCACTCCAGGCACCTTTTTCGCTGCCCGCTCTACAGCAAGGGTAGCCCGGTCTATCTGGTCCAGGTCGCTGCCGGCAACCTTGACCCCGATCGGGCTCTTGATGCCGGTGGCCAGCATATCGATGCGGTTGCGGATGGGCGGTATCCAGATGTTGGTCAGCCCAGGCACACGCACAGTGCGATCAAGCTCCTCGATGAGCTTCTCCGTTGTGATTCCCTGACGCCATTCACTCTTGGGCTTGAGCCGAACGGTGGTCTCGAACATCTCCAGCGGTGCGGGGTCGGTAGCCGTCTCGGCGCGGCCGGCTTTACCAAAGACAGTGGCCACTTCGGGAACGGTTCGAATCAGCCGATCCGTTCGCTGCAAGAGCTCTGAAGCTTTCTGCGCCGAGAGTCCAGGCAAGGCTGAAGGCATGTAGAGCAGATCACCTTCATCGAGCGGAGGAAGGAACTCGCCCCCAAGATGCTTCAAGGGCCACAGACTGCTGAGCAGGATGAGCAATGCTCCAGCGAGGGTAACCAGAGGCCGGCGCAGGACAACCTCCAATGCCGGACGGTACAGCCGGATGAGGCCCCGGTTGAGCGGGTTGCGCTGTTCCGCAGGCAGTGGCCCCCTGATCCAGTACCCCATCAGCACCGGTATCAGGGTCACCGATAGCGCAGCTGCCGCAGCCATCGCGTAGGTCTTGGTAAAGGCCAGGGGTGCAAAGAGGCGCCCTTCCTGGGCTTGCAGCGTGAACACCGGGATGAACGAAAGCGTGATGATCATGAGGCTGAAGAACAGTGCCGGCCCTACCTCGACGGCCGCCTCCGTCATTACCTTCCAATGCGCTTCGCCTCGCAAAGGTTGACCAGGATGCCGGGCATGCCAGGCCTCCACACGTTTGTGGGCGTTCTCGATCATGACCACGGCAGCGTCCACCATTGCACCGATGGCAATAGCGATTCCGCCAAGGGACATGATGTTGGCGTTGATGCCCTGATGACGCATGACGATCAGCGCAATCAGAACTCCCACGGGCAGCGACACGATGGCCACCAACGACGAGCGCAGGTGCCAGAGAAACGCTGCGCAGACCAACGCCACGACCACGAATTCCTCGATCAGCTTGTGACTGAGGTTCTCCACGGCACGGTCGATCAACTGGCTGCGGTCGTAGACGGTGACAAGCTCCACCCCGGCTGGCAGGCCTTTCTTCAGGGTTTCGAGCTTGGCTTTGACGTGCCCGATGGCCTCACGAGCATTCTTCCCGCTGCGTAGAATCACCACACCTCCTACGGCTTCGCCGAGACCGTCCAGTTCGCCTATACCTCTGCGGGCTTCCGGACCTATCTGCACCATAGCGACGTCGCCTAATGTCACCGGCACGCCCTTGGTAGCCAGTCGCAGGGGTATCGCTCTGAAATCATCCAACGATCGCAGGTAGCCGGCCGCACGTACCATGAATTCCGCTTCGCCTTGCTCCAATACACCGCCACCGGTCTCCTGGTTGGCCTTGCCTATAGCCTCCACCACCTCAGCCTGATTGATACCGAGGCTGGCCATACGCAGCGGATCGAGCACGACCTGATACTGCTTGACCATACCGCCGATAGTGGCCACCTCAGCGACATCCGGCAGGGTCTTGAGCTCATAGCGCAGGAACCAATCCTGCAGGCTGCGCAGTTGCGACAGGTCATGGCCGCCGTTGCGATCGACCAGCGCATACTGATAAATCCAGCCCACTCCGGTAGCGTCCGGGCCCAGTACCGGCTTGGCTGCCACAGGTAATCGCGATTGCGCTTGGCTCAGGTACTCAAGCACCCGTGAGCGCGCCCAATAAAGATCGGTGCCGTCCTCGAACAGCACGTAGACGAAGCTGTCACCGAAGGCAGAGAAGCCGCGTACCGTTTTGGCCCCCGGAACCGAGAGCATGGTAGTGGTCAGCGGATAGGTCACCTGATTCTCAACGATTTGGGGAGCCTGGCCTGGGTAGGACGTGCGGATGATCACCTGCACGTCCGACAGGTCGGGCAAGGCGTCGATTGGCAGGCTACGTACCGAGACGAAGCCCCATGCCACCAGAAACAGCGTGGCGAGGAGCACCAGCACACGGTTGCCTACCGACCAGCGGATCAGTTTGGCAATCATGGTTGGCCCTCCAACACTTTGATCTGCTCAACTACCATGCCCTCGTCGCGTTCGCGTATGCCAAAGCGAATCTGCGCACCGATCTTGAGGCCATCAAGGAGAGACTGCTCAGCCACAGGGAAGGTCATGGTCATCCCTGGCATGCCCAGGGTGATGAAAGGACCGTGGGCAACGGTGAGCTGGGTGCCGTCTATCTGCACGACACGGCCATCCGCTTCATGCAGGGCTGGCCCCGCATTAGGCTGACTATCCTGCACCGTTGCCGCCTCGATGCCTTTCAAGTTAGCGTCGGAGTCCAACAGGAATTGCCCGGACGCGACGATGCGCTGTCCTGCCTGAAGACCCTGCAACACCGCAACTTGGCCTTTGCTCTCCTGGCCCAACACGACTTCCACCGGCCGGAAGCGACCACCGTCTTCAGCCAGCATCACCAGGTCTCGCTTGCCGGTGCGGATGACCGCCTCGGCAGGCACCAAGAGGCTTTGCTCGGCAGACTCGCCGGGATGGAGAGCCACTTGAGCGGTCATCCCAGGACGAAGCCGCCCATCTCGGTTGGGCAACTCGATACGCAGGCGCAACGTGCGGCTCTGCAAATCGGCATCGGCCAATAGCGCAGTCAACTTGCCCGGTATGGGATCGCCTGGGAACGCTGGCAATTGCGCCTGCACAGGCTGGCCTTCGCGAAGGCCTTGAGCCTGGGCTTCCGGCACAGCCGCTTCTAGCCAGACGTTGGCCACTCCATTGATCCTTGCCAAAGTAGCCCCCGGCGTCAGCGTCATGCCGGGTCGCAAATCGAGAGCCTGGATTACACCGGCAGTGGGTGCGGAGAGTGTGACCGAGAGCTGCACCTTCCCAGTGCTCGCGACCCGGTTGATCAGGTCGGCCGGCATGCCGGCGAGCACGAGCCGCTGTCGTGCCGCCGCCGTCAGCTGAGCGTCACCGGAATGCCGCAGCGCCAGATATTCCTCCTGCAAACCAGCCCACTCCGGGGTCAGCACATCGGCGAGAGGAGCGCCTTTGGCAACGATGTCGCCCGTCGCTCGGCCATAGACGCGTTCGACGTAACCGCCAGTTCTGGCCTGCAACACACTGAAGTCGCGTTCGTCGAACGTCAGAACGCCGCTCACACTCAGGGTCCGTTCCAGCCGGCCAGCCGTCACCGTTGCCAATCGAATGCCAAGGTTTTGCTGGAGCCCAGCCGAGACCTGAACCGCAGGCTGCTCCTCGCCAGCCGTGTCATCCGAATACTTGGGCACGAGCGGCATGTCCATGAACGGCGATTTTCCGGGCGCCGGGAAGTGCTGCTGGGGATACATCGGGTCGTACCAGTACAGCGCTTTTTTTTCCTCACCTACTGGCTGCGATGGCGAATACGCACCTCTTCCACCTATCCAGAAGCCCGCGCCTATCCCAATAGCAAGGGCAGCAGCCACGAGCAAACCAATCGACCTATTTCTCATGCCCGCACCTCTCCATAAACGAAATGCAGACGTGCTGCTGTTGCCGCCAACTGTCCTTGCAGGTCCACATCCTGTAGCAGTGCTTCCACACGCTGCCGGCGTGCCGACAGCACTTCACTCAAGGGAGACTTACCGGCGCGGTAGTCCGCCAGAGCGAGGCGTACCCGATCCTCTGCCAGAGGTAGAAGCGTTTCGCGACTGCGCCGTACAGCCCGTTGCAAGCGTTGGTACTCGGCAAGGTCTGTTTCAAGCTGGGCTTGATGCTCGCGCAGGGCAGCGTCCTGCTCATCTTCCAATTGGCGAACTTGTGCGCGTCGTGCCGCAATCATCGGGTCTTGCCGTGAGCTGGTGAACAACGGCAACTGGAAGCTGACTTGCAGGCTGACCATGTTGCTGAAATCCGGGCCACGGCGCTGATAATCCACCCCCCAGGACCAATCCGATTTCTTTTCCGCCTGAGCCTGGTGTACCTGGGCTTGGGCCTCGCGTGTCATGGCGTTGTAGGTATTGAGCTCCGGATGGGCATGGACGGAGTGCAAGTATTCAGCTGCGTCTACAGGCCAGACAGGGAAGGTCGGCGCGCCCACTTCGGCGTCCTGCCCAATCCAGCGCTTCAGCGCGGCTCGCGCCTGCGCTGACTGACTCAACAGAACATCTTTCTGCTCGTCCAACTGCGCGGCTTCTTGTTTGGGAACCAGCGTATCGGCGCTGGAGCCTGCGCCTCCGGCAAGGCGTGCCCGCACCGTGTAAGCCAGCAGCTGGTTTTCTTTGTAGAAGGCGTCGAACTGCTCAAGCTTTCGCTGCACGGTGTATGCAGTAATCCAAGCCTGTGCGGTTGCCGCCCTTACCTTCAAGCGTTCGAAGATCGCCTCGGCATCGGCTCGCTCGACCGTGGCCTGCGCTGTCTCTATGCGAGCTTTGCGCTTGTCCCGGTTCGGTACTTCTTGGGACAGGCCAACCACCTGCATGGTCATGAAGTCTCTGTTCATGCTCCAGCGATCGGTGCCTTCAATCGGCAGGTTTTGTACCCCGAGATTCAGGCGCGGATCGGGTAGTTCGCCCGCTGGAATGACTGCGCTGCGCGCAGCTGATGCCTGCTCCTGGCGGGCCTGTAGAGAGGGAGCGTTGCGTTCAGCCAGTTGCAGCGCATCATCCAGCGACAGCGTTGCAGCCTGTGCCGAGACAGCCGGCAGCAGTATGAACAGGACGGCCATGGTTATCCGTCCCAGAAAACGTTGGGGAGTCATGAAAAAT
>NZ_JWLN01000041.1:0-43519 GCF_000814065.1 Pseudomonas sp. C5pp
ATAAAAAAGCCCTCGAGGGTGGCCAGCAACCCAAGCAGGTGCTGGTCAAGATCGACCGGGTCACGAAAAAGTTCGACGAAACGGTAGCCGTGGACGATGTGTCCCTGGAAATCCGCAAGGGCGAGATCTTCGCTCTTCTGGGGGGCTCCGGTTCCGGCAAGTCCACCTTGCTGCGCATGCTGGCCGGCTTCGAACGCCCGACCGAAGGGCGGATCTTCCTCGATGGCGTCGACATCACCGACATGCCGCCCTACGAGCGGCCGATCAACATGATGTTCCAGTCCTACGCGCTGTTCCCGCACATGACCGTGGCGCAGAACATCGCCTTCGGCCTGCAGCAGGACAAGATGCCCAAGGCCGAGATCGACGCCCGCGTGGCCGAGATGCTCAAGCTGGTGCACATGACCCAGTACGCCAAGCGCAAGCCGCACCAGCTGTCCGGCGGCCAGCGCCAGCGCGTGGCCCTGGCCCGCTCGCTGGCCAAGCGCCCCAAGCTGCTGCTGCTCGACGAGCCGATGGGTGCACTGGACAAGAAACTGCGTTCGCAGATGCAGCTGGAACTGGTGGAGATCATCGAGCGCGTTGGCGTGACCTGCGTGATGGTGACCCACGACCAGGAAGAGGCCATGACCATGGCCCAGCGCATCGCCATCATGCACCTGGGCTGGATCGCCCAGATCGGCTCGCCCGTGGACATCTACGAGACGCCTACCAGCCGCCTGGTGTGCGAATTCATCGGCAACGTCAACCTGTTCGAAGGTGAAGTGGTCGACGACGCCGAAGGCCACGCGATCATTGCCAGCCCGGAGCTGGAGCGCAAGATCTATGTCGGCCACGGCATCACCACGTCGGTGGAAGACAAGCACATCACCTACGCCCTGCGCCCGGAAAAGATGCTGGTCACCACCCAGCAACCGACCTGCGAGCACAACTGGTCGCGCGGCAAGGTTCACGACATTGCCTACCTGGGTGGCCACTCGGTGTTCTACGTCGAGTTGCCGAGCGGCAAGGTCGTCCAGTCGTTCGTCGCCAACGCCGAGCGCCAGGGCACCCGCCCGACCTGGGGCGATGAAGTGTACGTGTGGTGGGAAGACGACAGCGGCGTGGTACTGCGGTCATGAAACTGCGCAAGCTCAAGCGAGCCTTCCAGCGTATTACCCCGGAGGGGCGGCACCTGGTGATCGGCGTGCCTTTCATCTGGCTGTTCCTGTTCTTCATGCTGCCGTTCTTCATCGTGCTGAAGATCAGCTTCGCCGAAGCCGACGTGGCGATCCCGCCGTATACCGAGATCTACAGCTACGTCGAAGACAAGGTCCAGCTGGTGCTCAACCTGGCCAACTATGGCCTGTTGACCGAGGATGAGCTGTATATCTCGGCCTACCTGGGCTCGCTGAAGATGGCCTTCTTCAGCACCCTGCTGTGCCTGCTGATCGGCTACCCGATGGCCTATGCCATTGCCAACGCCAAGAAGGAGACCCAGACGGTCCTGCTGTTGCTGATCATGATGCCGACCTGGACCGCGATCCTGATCCGCGTCTATGCCTGGATGGGCATTCTCAGCAACAACGGCCTGCTCAACGGCTTCCTGCTGTGGACCGGGTTGATCGACCAGCCGCTGCAAATCCTCAACACCAACCTGGCGGTGTACATCGGCGTGGTCTATTCGTACCTGCCGTTCATGATCCTGCCGCTGTTCGCCAACCTGGTGAAGCACGACCCGAGCTTGCTCGAGGCCGCTTCGGACCTGGGTTCGAGCACCTTCAACAGCTTCTGGAAGATCACCGTACCGCTGTCGAAGAACGGCATCATCGCCGGCTGCATGCTGGTGTTCATCCCGGTGGTGGGCGAGTTCGTGATTCCTGAACTGCTTGGCGGCCCCGAAACCCTGATGATCGGCAAGGTGCTGTGGCAAGAGTTCTTCAACAACCGTGACTGGCCGGTGGCCTCTGCGCTGGCGGTAGTGATGCTGGCGATCCTGATCGTGCCGATCCTGCTGTTCAACCGCAGCCAGGCCAAAGAAATGGAGGGCAGGGCATGAAGCGCTTCAGTTTCTCCAAGCTGATGCTGGTGCTCGGCTTGCTGTTCATCTACCTGCCGATGCTGATCCTGGTGATCTACTCGTTCAACGCCTCCAAGCTGGTGACGGTGTGGGGTGGCTGGTCGGTGAAGTGGTACGTCGGCCTGCTCGACAACACCCAGTTGATGGGTTCGGTGATGCGTTCGCTGGAAATCGCCTGCTACACGGCGGTGGCGGCGGTGGCGCTGGGTACCTTGGCGGCGTTCGTGCTGACCCGGGTTACCCGCTTCAAGGGCCGCACGCTGTTCGGTGGCCTGGTCACTGCGCCGCTGGTAATGCCCGAGGTGATCACCGGCCTGTCGCTGTTGCTGCTGTTCGTGGCCATGGCGCAGATGATCGGCTGGCCGCAGGAGCGCGGCATCGTCACCATCTGGATCGCCCATACCACGTTCTGTGCCGCGTATGTGGCAGTGGTGGTGTCGGCACGCCTGCGGGAGCTGGACCTGTCGATCGAGGAAGCGGCGATGGACCTGGGTGCCAAGCCGTGGAAGGTGTTCTTCCTGATCACCATCCCGATGATCGCGCCGTCGTTGGCGGCGGGCGGCATGATGTCGTTCGCCCTGTCGCTGGATGACCTGGTACTGGCCAGCTTCGTCTCCGGCCCTGGTTCGACCACCTTGCCGATGGAAGTGTTCTCGGCGGTGCGCCTGGGCGTGAAGCCGGAGATCAACGCCGTGGCAAGCCTGATCCTGCTGTCGGTGTCGCTGGTGACCTTCTTCGTCTGGTACTTCAGCCGCCAGGCCGAAGAGCGCCGTCGCAAGGCGATACAGCAGGCGATCGAAGAGGGCGCTGCAGCGAATGCTTCGCAGCCACAGGTCAAGCGCCCGGCGCAGGTGGCTGCGTCGGCCTGATCTGGCCTCTTCGCGGGTGAACCCGCTCCCACAGGGTCATGTGCAGTCTTCAAGACCTGCGCAGTACCTGTGGGAGCGGGTTCACCCGCGAATGCCCCAGCACACATTCAAAGCCAGACTGCGTCCCAGTGCGGATAGTCCCTGACACTTCTGACCAAGCCAGCCCGCAAGGGGTTGGCGACAATGTATCTGGCAACATGCACCATGCTCTCCTCCCGCCGCAGTGCCCGGTCCTGATACCCAGGCTGCCATACCGGATCATGCTCAACCCCCGCCTGATGCAAAACCAGACTGGACCTGGACTTGAACCTGCGCATCAAGGTGCCCAACGTCGTACCTTTCAACTCGATTAGCCAATGCAGATGGTCCGGCATCAGCACCCAGGCCAATGATCGGCAGGCATGTTCCTGGTCTGATTGTCGCAGTTGGTGAATGACCAGCCGGGCATGGTGGAAATCATGGAACAGCGGCTTGCGCTGGTGGGTGACGGTGGTCAGCAGATAGAGCTGGCCAAGTTCTGAATAGCGACCACGGCGAAGCAGGTGAGACTGGGCTCGCGACATTGGCTTCTTCCTTGAAAAGCAGGTGACTTTTCAAAGGTAGTGGCTGAGATACAGGTGCTGTGTAGATCATGGTTTCTGAATATGGCAGAAGCTTGCGGATGGCAGTACCGGCCCTTTCGCGGGTGAACCCGCTCCCACAGGTATTGCGCAGGTCCTGAAGGCTGCACATAACCCTGTGGGAGCGGGTTCACCCGCGAAGAGGCCCTGAAGGCGTACGACTTTTCATCAACTCAAACCAAAGGCTTCAGTTGGATCGGCTTGGGAATTATCCTACGAGCCGTGTGGAAGCTGCTCTGTTGTAGGGGAAATGCCCCAGGGATAACGTCGTCGAGTCGCCAATCAAGGTGACCGGGTGTGAGAAACCCGCTCGATGTTGAACAGGCTTCCTGTCATGGCGGCCTTGCGTGGGCAGGCCTCGGCCTGGCCGGGTTCAATGTCCTCGGTTTTCTCACCCCGCGTACGGCTGCCACCCCTTATCCGTGAGAAAGATGAGCTGGCGGTTCCATAAACGACATTGGATTCCGACCATGACAACGCACGTTCCAAATCACCCACAAAACAGCAGCACCGTCGGTAAAGAAACCTGCATGGACCTTTTCCGCGTCCAGGCCAATATCCCCTTCAACCATGCCTTCTCCGAACTCTCCGTCATGCTCGGGTGCATTAATCACCTGACGACCGAAGCCGAGATGGAAAATGACCGGCTGGCCGGTAGTGCCGCGAGAATTCTCAGTGGCTTTGCCAAAGCATTGATTGATGACATAGAGCTGGGGTTGAACAGGGCTTCAGTTCAACTCTGACCTGTACCGGCCTCTTCGCGGGCGCGCCCGCGAAGAGGCCCTCAAGGCGTAAGACTTTTCATCAACTCAAACCAAAGGCTTCAGTTGAATCGGCTTGGGAATTATCCTACGAGCCGTGTGGAAGCTGCTCCGTTGTGAAGTATTGGTTCGGCCACCAATCAAATTGGCAGGTTATATTTAATTGCGTCTCACAGTTTGGCTTTAAGGATGTCGGTTAGTAATTCGTATTCAGAAGCATTGGGCGTGGATTTTCGGATGCCTTTCAGAATGTTTCTTAGGTGCCTGGCTTCGCGTGCGTTTTTAATGAAGCTCAGGGTCGTTTCCGAATCTGGAGGAAGATGCCGGACATTCTGGATTATAAACTGGTAGTGCTTGTTTGCAGCGCGAAGATAAGCTCTTAGCGTATTGCTGGTGCTGTCGGAAATTTCAGTGTATCCCTCAGGTGCCACATCGATGCTTTTTACGCGGGGGCGGCCTGGGTGTGGTGAATTAGGTGATGGATCATGAAGTTGCTCCCTGAATAGTTTCGTATGTAATAGCTTGTCTGGGCTGTCATCTGAGAGGAAATTTTTGGTGGTCGCTACTCCCCAGCGAAGCTTCTTTGTTACGTTGTTTCTAGATTTTAAAGTCCAGTTTTCATCGTATTTTATTACTTTCCGACGAGTGAGGAGTGGTGACTGGCCCGAGGGGTCCGAAAGGTTTACGGGGTCATTAAAACAATAACTGTATGAGTTGATGCCACCGAGTGAAAAAGGACTCAGGCTATCGCTGGAGTGGAAACGGAAAATTCTGGGATTGTATGTTCGGATTCCAATTCCAAGAAAATATAGGCCCACAATGCTGTGTAGAAGCTCTCCGTGGAATTGTAGTAACTCGGTATGCTTGCAGGGTGGCTCTGAGTATCCATAGGGGGTGACATTATAGTTATGGGTGGCGCTGTATGAATGCGTCATGTTTAAGCCCTCCTTTTGGTCTAATTTTTTTACTGCTCCGGAATTTGGGCAACTGGCATAAATATCAGGTCCCAGTTGAGTGCATTTGTGATACGCGCGCTTTTACCTGTTGGGAATGGTCCATAACACGTTCAGGTCAGTGACGTTTATCGAACCCTGATCTACGCTAACAGTCGCATCCCACGAATCATTTGCGCGCAAGCAAGGAGCCTGCATGACGTTGATACGTCCGCTGTTGGTCGTCTGCCTGGGGCTTGTGTCCCTGCTGTCGGGCTGTAGTAAGGAAGAAACCACCGAAACACTGCCTCGCGTAGGCGTGCAACAGGTATCACCTACCGATTTCGCTGCCAGAGTCACCCTGACTGGCGATGTGCAGGCGCGGGTGCAGACAGACCTGTCGTTCCGTGTGGGCGGCAAGATCATTTCGCGCAGTGTCGATGTCGGCGACCACGTAAAGGCCAACCAGGTGTTGGCGCGGCTGGACCCGAAAGACCTGCAGAACAATGTCGACTCGGCCAAGGCCGAGGTGTTCGCCGCGCAGGCGCGGGTCACCCAGACCAGCGCTGCGTTCGTGCGCCAGCAAAAGCTGCTGCCCAAGGGCTACACCAGCCAGAGCGAATACGATTCCGCCGAAGCCGCGTTGCGTAGTAACCAGAGCGCGCTCAAGGCCGCACAGGCGCAATTGGCCAATGCCAACGAACAACTGAGCTATACCGCGCTGGTCTCCGAGGCCGATGGCGTCATTACCGAGCGCCAGGCCGAGGTCGGCCAGGTGGTGCAGGCGACCATGCCTATCTTCAGCCTGGCCACCGATGGTGACCGTGATGCCGTATTCAATGTCTACGAATCGCTGCTGGTGGCTCCGCCAAGCGACGCCGGCGTGATCGTCAGCCTGCTGGACGACCCCAAGGTCCAGGCCCGTGGCTTCGTGCGCGAAATCACCCCCACGGTGTCCGCGCAAAGCGGCACGGTACAGGTCAAGGTCGGGCTGAGGGATGTGCCGCCAGGGATGCAATTGGGTGCACCGGTGACGGCCACCACCAATGCCCAGGGCCGGCCAAGTATCGAGCTGCCATGGTCGGCACTGACCAAGGCCCTGCATGAGCCTGCCGTGTGGGTGGTGGGCGAGGGTGACAAGGTAGAGCTGCGCAAGGTCGAGGTCAGCCGTTACCTCACCGGCAGGATCGTGGTCGCCAGTGGCCTGAAAGGCGGCGAGACCGTGGTGGTCAATGGCGGGCAGTTGCTGCACCCCGGCATGCAGGTGCTGAAGATCGATGCCAAGGCCAAAGGGGGTGAGCTATGAAGCGCCTGCTGCTGATGCTGTCGGCCGGCGTGCTGTTGGCCGGCTGCAGTAGCGAGGATGAAGTGCCGGAGCCGATTCGGCCGGTGCTGTCGGTCAAGGTCGAACCCCAGGTGCAGTCGCAGCTGGGTCGCTTCGCCGGCAGTATTCAGGCCCGTTTCGAGAGCACCTTGGGCTTCCGGGTTTCCGGGCGTATTGCCCGGCGCTGGCTGGATGTGGGCGCCCAGGTGAAACCGGGTGACACCTTGGCCACCCTCGACCCGACCGACCAGCAGAACCAGTTGCGCGCCGCCGAAGGCGACCTGGCCAAGGTGCAGGCGCAGTGGATCAACGCCCAAGCCGATGCCCGCCGCCAGCAACAGCTGTACGACCGTGGCGTAGGCGCCCAGGCCCAGCTGGATATCGCCCAGACCAACCTGAAAACCACTAGCGCAGCGTTGGAGCAAGCGCGCTCTGCGCTCAGCCAGGCGCGTGACCAGCTCGACTACAGCACCCTGCGCACCGACCACGCCGCGGTAATCACTGCCTGGCAGGCCGAAGCCGGGCAAACCGTCACCGCCGGCCAGGCCGTGGTAACCCTGGCCAGGCCGGATGTGAAGGAAGCGGTGATCGACCTGCCGATCGGCCTGGCCGAGCAGTTGAGCAAAGGCCTGACCTTCACCGTTGCTTCGCAGCTGGACCCGACCATCAACACCACCGCCAGCCTGCGGGAACTGGAACCCCAGGCCGACGCCACCACGCGCACCCGCCGCGCGCGCCTGACCCTGGCCAGCACCCCGGCGGCCTTCCACCTGGGCACCGCCATCAGCGTGACCCTGAGTTCGGAGGTGTCGCCGCGCAGCGAACTGCCCTTGAGTGCCTTGCTCGAGCGCGACGGCAAGACCCAGGTATGGGTGATCGATACGCAGCAGAAGACCGTGGCCACCCGTGATGTGGCCCTGATCGGTCGAACCGCCGACAGCATCGTCCTGACCTCGGGCGTACAGCCCGGCGAGCGGGTGGTGACTGCGGGCGTGAACAGCCTCAAGCCTGGCCAGAAGGTCACCTTCGACGAGGATGCGCAATGAAAGGAAGCTTCAACCTGTCCGACTGGGCACTCAAGCATCAATCGTTCGTCTGGTACCTGATGTTCGTCGGCCTGCTGATGGGGATCTTTTCCTACTTCAACCTGGGCCGTGAGGAAGACCCGTCGTTCACCATCAAGACCATGGTCATCCAGACCCGCTGGCCCGGCGCGACCCAGGACGAAACCCTGTACCAGGTCACCGACCGTATCGAGAAGAAGCTCGAGGAACTCGACTCCCTCGACTACACCAAAAGCTACACCCGCCCCGGCGAATCCACGGTCTACGTGTACCTGCGCGACACCACCAAGGCCAAGGACATCCCGGAAATCTGGTACCAGGTGCGCAAGAAGATCCAGGACATTCGCGGTGAGTTCCCTGCAGGCATCCAGGGGCCCGGGTTCAACGATGAATTCGGCGATGTGTTCGGTTCTATCTATGCCTTCACCGCCGACGGCCTGACCCTGCGCCAGTTGCGCGACTACGTGGAACAGGCGCGGGCCGAAGTGCGCGATGTGCCCAACATCGGCAAGATCGAGCTGATCGGCACCCAGGACGAAGTGCTTTACCTGAACTTCTCTACCCGCAAGCTGGCAGCTCTGGGCATCGATCAGCGCCAGGTCATGCAGGCCCTGCAATCGCAAAACGCCGTGACCCCTGCCGGTGTGATCGAGGCCGGGCCGGAACGTATCTCGGTGCGTACCTCTGGGCAGTTCACCTCGGAAAAGGACCTGGAAACCGTCAACCTGAAGATTAACGACCGCTTCTTCCGCCTGGCAGACATCGCCGATATCGAGCGCGGCTACGTCGACCCTCCTTCGCCGATGTTCCGCTACAACGGCCAGACGGCGCTGGGCCTGGCCATCGGCATGAAGGCCGGCGGCAATATCCAGGTGTTCGGCGCGGCGCTGAAAAAGCGCATGGACCAGGTGGTCGAAGACCTGCCGGTGGGCGTCGGGGTACACACTGTTTCCGACCAGGCCGTGGTGGTCAAGCAAGCCGTCGGTGGCTTCACCAGTGCGCTGTTCGAGGCGGTGGTGATCGTGCTGGCGGTGAGCTTCGTCAGCCTCGGCGTGCGTGCCGGGCTGGTGGTGGCCTGCTCGATCCCGCTGGTGCTGGCCATGGTGTTCGTGTTCATGGAATACAGCGGTATCACCATGCAGCGGATTTCGCTGGGGGCGCTGATCATCGCCCTGGGCCTGCTGGTGGATGATGCGATGATCACTGTGGAAGTGATGGTCACACGGCTGGAAATGGGCGAAAGCAAGGAGCAGGCGGCGACTTTTGCCTATACCTCCACAGCCTTCCCCATGCTCACCGGCACCCTGGTGACTGTGGCCGGCTTCGTGCCGATCGGCCTCAACGCCAGCTCGGCGGGTGAATACACCTACACGCTGTTTGCGGTAATTGCCGTGGCACTGATGGTGTCCTGGGTGGTGGCGGTATTCTTCGCCCCGGTGTTAGGCGTGCACATCCTCAGCAGTGCCAAGCTCAAGCACCATGAAGCCGAGCCGGGGCGCGTCGGCCGGGCCTTCGAGCATGGTTTGTTGTGGTGCATGCGCAACCGCTGGCTGACCATCATCGGCACCGTGGTGCTGTTCGCCCTGGCGATCTTCTGCGAACGCTTCGTGCAGAACCAGTTCTTCCCGTCCTCTGACCGCCCGGAAATCCTCGTCGACCTCAACCTGCCGCAGAACGCCTCGATCGAGGAGACGCGCAAGGTGGTCGACCGTTTCGAGGCGCGGATCAAGGACGACCCGGACCTGGTGCACTGGAGTACCTATATCGGCCAGGGCGCGATCCGCTTCTACCTGCCCCTCGACCAGCAGTTGCAGAACCCGTACTACGCGCAGCTGGTGATCGTCAGCAAGGGCTTCGAAGAACGCCAGGCCATGATGGAGCGCCTGCAGAAGATCCTGCATGAAGAATTCGTTGGCGTCGGCACCAACGTGCAATCGCTGGAAATGGGCCCACCGGTAGGCCGACCGATCCAGTATCGGGTAAGCGGTGCCAATATCGACGAGGTTCGCAAGCACGCCATCGAGCTGGCCACCTTGCTCGACCAGAACGAACACATCGGCGAGATGATCTACGACTGGAACGAGCCGGGTAAGGTGCTGCGCGTGGAAATCGCCCAGGACAAGGCGCGCCAGCTGGGCCTGTCGTCGGAGGACGTGGCCAATGTGATGAACAGCATCGTCAGCGGCGTGCAGATCACCCAGGTCAACGACAACATCTACCTGGTCGACGTGGTCGCCCGTGCCGAGGACAGCGAGCGTGGCTCGCCGGATACCCTGCAGAACCTGCAGATCCTGACACCCAACGGCACTTCGATCCCGCTGCTGGCGTTCGCCACCGTGCGCTACGAGCTGGAGCAGCCGCTGGTGTGGCGTCGCGACCGCAAGCCGACCATCACCATCAAGGCTTCGGTCAACGGCGACATCCAGCCCACCGACCTGGTGGCCCAGCTGAAGCCGAAGATCGACGAGTTCGCCAGCAAGTTGCCGGTGGGCTTCGAAGTGGCCACCGGCGGTACGGTGGAGGAGAGCGCCAAGGCGCAGGGGCCGATCCGCAAGGTCATCCCGCTGATGCTGTTCCTGATGGCGACGTTCCTGATGATCCAGCTGCACAGCGTGCAGAAGCTGTTCCTGGTGGTCAGCGTGGCGCCGCTGGGGTTGATTGGCGTGATCATTGCGCTGGTGCCCACAGGTACGCCCATGGGCTTCGTGGCGATTCTCGGCATTCTCGCGCTGGCGGGCATCATCATTCGTAACTCGGTGATCCTGGTGACCCAGATCGATGAGTTCGAAGCCCAGGGCTTGTCGCCGTGGGATGCGGTGGTGGAGGCAACCAACCACCGGCGCCGGCCGATTCTGCTGACCGCAGCAGCGGCGAGCCTGGGCATGATCCCGATTGCCC
The DNA here is from genome assembly GCF_000814065.1 of Pseudomonas sp. C5pp. Taxonomy (NCBI): domain Bacteria; kingdom Pseudomonadati; phylum Pseudomonadota; class Gammaproteobacteria; order Pseudomonadales; family Pseudomonadaceae; genus Pseudomonas; species Pseudomonas sp. C5pp. Next base: position 10,528 of record NZ_JWLN01000041.1, read on the forward strand.
GCGAAGTGTTCTGGGGGCCGATGGCCTACGCCATGATTGGCGGGATCATCGTGGCGACCCTGCTGACGCTGCTGTTCCTGCCGGCCTTGTATGTGGCCTGGTACAAGATCCGCGAGCCACAGAAACACAACTGAAGCCCTGCACGGGCCCTGTGGGAGCGGGTTCACCCGCGAATGCGATGGTGGAACCACCGCCGCATTCGCGGGTGAACCCGCTCCCACAGGGTCTTCCGTCGCTTTCAAAATTGTATTTTGTTTTGGTTATATAAACATTCTCAAACAGTATTTTTAAGAATAACCCCGCCTCACTACTATTGCCCTCAAGCCAGGCGCAAATCCCCTTCAAACCTCAGCCCGGCACCCTCACTCCAAGGAGAACGAGCATGAGTGCATCTCTGCGTAGCATCGACGGTCAGGACGAAGCCACCATTCTGCGTGAAATCCAGAGCGCTCTGCGCGACCTGCGATTCGGTGCGGTGGAGATTACCGTGCACAACGCTCAGGTCGTGCAGATCGAGCGCAAGGAGAAGTTCCGCCTGCAGCAGCCCGGCAACAAGACCGGCTGATCGCACCACACATTCAAAACTAGAAAAATGCCAATCGGGAGCTTCACCATGTCCATCCGCCGTTATGCGCTCGCCGCCCTGGCCAGTGCTGTTTTTGCCGGTTCCGCCATCGCCAAGGACTACGAACTGCTGAACGTGTCCTACGACCCGACCCGCGAGCTGTACCAGCAGTACAACGCCGAGTTCATCAAGCACTGGCAGCAGGCCCACCCGGGCGACAAGGTGAAGATCCAGCAATCCCACGGCGGTTCGGGCAAGCAGGCCCGTGCGGTGATCGATGGCCTGCGTGCCGATGTGGTGACCCTGGCCCTGGCCGGCGATATCGATGAAGTCGCCAAGCTCGGCAAGACCCTGCCGGACAACTGGCAGACCCGCCTGCCGGATGCCAGCACCCCGTACACCTCGACCATCGTGTTCCTGGTGCGCAAGGGCAACCCGAAAGGCATCAAGGACTGGGGCGACCTGATCAAGAAGGACGTGTCGGTCATCACCCCCAACCCGAAAACCTCCGGCGGCGCCCGTTGGAACTTCCTGGCGGCCTGGGCCTATGGCCTGAAGGCCGGCGGTAGCGAAGAAAAGGCCAAGGAGTACGTGCAGGAGCTGTTCAAGCACGTCCCGGTGCTGGATACCGGCGCCCGTGGCTCGACCATCACCTTCGTCAATAACGGCCAGGGCGATGTGTTGCTGGCCTGGGAAAACGAAGCCTTCCTGGCGCTGAAGGAAGACGGAGGTGCCGACAAGTTCGAGATCGTCGTGCCGTCGTTGTCGATCCTCGCCGAACCGCCAGTGGCGGTGGTGGACAAGAACGCCGAGAAGAAGGGCAATACCGAGATTGCCAGCGAATACCTCAAGCACCTGTACAGCCCGGCCGGGCAGAAGATCGCAGCCGAGAACTTCTACCGCCCGCGTGACGAGAAGGTCGCTGCCGAGTTCGGCAAGCAGTTCCCGAAACTGGACCTGGTGACCATCGACAAGGACTTTGGTGGCTGGAAGACTGCACAACCTAAATTCTTCAATGATGGCGGTGTGTTCGACCAGATCTATCAGGCACAGTAATCGCCAAGGAAAAGCGGGGCCGCGCTGCGGCCCCAGGATTCAGAAGCTTGCACCGACCCGGGATCTGTTCCGGGTTTCGTGCGTTCAACCAGGGATATTTATGTCACGTCGCATTTCCCCCGTCATACCCGGCTTCGGGCTGACGCTGGGCTACACCTTGGTGTACCTCAGCCTGATAGTGCTGATACCGCTGGCCGCCATGTTCGTGCATGCCGCGCAGCTTACCTGGGAGCAGTTCTGGAACATCATCAGTGCACCGCGGGTGATCGCCGCGCTCAAGCTGAGTTTCGGCACCGCCCTGTTCGCCGCCATCATCAATGGTGTGATCGGTACCCTGCTGGCCTGGGTGCTGGTGCGCTACACCTTCCCTGGGCGCAAGATCATCGATGCAATGATCGACCTGCCGTTCGCCCTGCCCACCGCCGTGGCCGGTATTGCCCTGACCGCCCTGTACGCACCCTCGGGCTGGGTCGGCCAGTTCGCCACCGACCTGGGTTTCAAGATCGCCTACACCCCACTGGGCATCACCCTGGCGCTGACCTTCGTCACCCTGCCGTTCGTGGTGCGTACGGTGCAGCCGGTGCTGGCCGACATTCCGCGTGAAGTGGAGGAGGCCGCTGCCTGCCTGGGCGCCAAGCCGCTGCAGGTGTTCCGCCATGTGCTGGCGCCAGCGCTGCTGCCTGCCTGGCTGACAGGTTTTGCCCTGGCCTTCGCCCGCGGCGTGGGCGAGTATGGTTCGGTGATCTTCATTGCCGGCAACATGCCGATGAAAACCGAGATCCTGCCGCTGCTGATCATGGTCAAGCTCGACCAATACGATTACACCGGCGCGACCGCCATCGGCGTGCTGATGCTGGTGGTTTCCTTCATCCTGCTGCTGCTGATCAACCTGCTGCAGCGCCGCATCGAAACCCCTTGAAGGAGGCCGGCATGTCCAGTTCATCCCTGAATGCAACCGCCGCCGCCAACGCCGCCCGCCGGGGCAGCGCCACTTCGCGGCGTATCCTGATCGGCCTTGGCTGGCTGGTGTTCGCGCTGTTCCTGCTGCTGCCCCTGGTGATCGTGGTGTCGCAGGCGCTGAAGAACGGCTTTGGCACCTTCTTCGAGGCGATCTTCGAGCCTGACGCATTGTCGGCGCTGAAGCTGACCCTGCTCGCCGTGGCCATTTCGGTGCCGCTGAACCTGGTGTTCGGTGTCAGCGCCGCCTGGTGCGTGAGCAAGTACACCTTCCGTGGCAAGAGTATCCTGGTCACCCTGATCGATCTGCCGTTCTCGGTGTCGCCGGTGATCGCGGGCCTGGTCTACGTGCTGATGTTCGGCGCGCAAGGCCTGTTCGGGCCGTGGCTGCAGGACCACGATATCCAGATCGTGTTCGCCCTGCCGGGCATCGTCCTGGCCACCATCTTCGTCACCGTACCGTTCGTGGCCCGTGAGCTGATCCCGCTGATGCAGGAGCAGGGCACGCAGGAAGAGGAGGCCGCGCGCTTGCTCGGTGCCAATGGCTGGCAAATGTTCTGGCACGTGACCCTGCCAAACATCAAATGGGGCCTGATCTATGGGGTGGTGCTGTGCACCGCGCGGGCCATGGGCGAGTTTGGCGCGGTGTCGGTGGTGTCCGGCCACATTCGCGGCGTGACCAACACCTTGCCGCTGCACGTGGAGATCCTCTACAACGAGTACAACCATGTCGCGGCCTTCAGCGTGGCCAGCCTGTTGCTGATCCTGGCGCTCTTCATCCTGCTGCTCAAGCAGTGGAGCGAGAACCGTATTAACCGCCTGCGCCACAGCGCCGCGGAGGAATGATTCATGTCGATCGAAGTTCGTAACATCAGCAAGCGCTTCAACAGCTTCCAGGCCCTGGACAACATCAACCTGGACATCAACAGCGGCGAGCTGGTGGCGCTGCTTGGCCCTTCCGGCTGCGGCAAGACCACGTTGCTGCGCATCATCGCCGGCCTGGAAACCCCCGACCAGGGCAATATCGTGTTCCATGGCGAGGACGTGTCCGGCCATGACGTGCGCGACCGCAATGTCGGTTTCGTGTTCCAGCACTACGCGTTGTTCCGCCACATGAGTGTGTTCGACAACGTTGCCTTCGGCCTGCGCATGAAGCCCAAGGGCGAGCGCCCGAGCGAGAGCAAGATAGCCGAGAAGGTGCATGAACTGCTTAACATGGTGCAGCTGGACTGGCTGTCCGATCGCTACCCCGAGCAGTTGTCCGGTGGCCAGCGCCAGCGTATCGCCCTGGCCCGTGCGCTGGCGGTGGAACCAAAGGTGCTGTTGCTGGACGAGCCTTTCGGTGCGCTGGATGCCAAGGTGCGCAAGGAGCTGCGCCGCTGGCTGGCGCGCCTGCACGAGGACATCAACCTGACGTCGGTGTTCGTCACCCACGACCAGGAAGAAGCCATGGAGGTGGCTGACCGCATCGTGGTGATGAACAAGGGCGTGATCGAGCAGATCGGCTCGCCGGGCGAGGTGTACGAGCACCCGGCCAACGATTTCGTCTACCACTTCCTTGGTGACTCCAACCGCCTGGCCCTGAGCGAAGGGCATCATGTGCTGTTCCGCCCGCACGAAGTGTCGCTGTCGCGGCACGAGACCGAAGGGCACCATGCGGCCGAGGTGCGCGACATCCGGCCGTTGGGCGCGACCACGCGGGTGACATTGAAGGTGGAAGGGCAGAGCGAGCTGATCGAGGCCGAAGTGGTCAAGGACCATGACAGCCTGACCGGGTTGGCGCGTGGGGAGACATTGTTCTTCCGGCCGAAGGTTTGGCAGAAGGTGGCGGATATTTGATTCGCCTTTGACGATGAAAAAGCCCGGGGTTGGTCCGGGCTTTTTTATGCCTGACAGAATGGCGGCGCTAATGCTAAGCAGAAACCTCTATTTTTTATGGATAAACGATGCGTGCGCAAGATTTAGCGGTTGGTTAAGTAATCGGCTTCTCGCTGTGGATAACGGCGGAAGTCCTATATAGCTGTCGATCTAGAAGCTCTTGATTCTTGGCCTAGTAAATTTGCTAGTTTTCAATCACCGGGAATCGGCGGAGTATTGGGTTTTTGGGTGGGCCTGAATCAAGGAATTGTCGAGTGCGCTTTTCTGTGCTGTTCCCACAGCCATTGTTCTTAAGGTGTCCCGAGGTTTAAATTCATCGCGTAGAAAATCATGGGGTTTGTAATATGTTTAATTCATACTCTCCTTATGGATATTTATTCTCTGCCAGCGCTTTTGTGGGTGCATTGAATTTTAATGGTGAACACCTTGATGGTCTAAGTGATCTATATTTTCTAGGGCGCGGATACAGAGCGTTCAGTCCAGCGTTGATGCGTTTCAATAGACCTGATGAGTTAAGTCCTTTCGATAGTGGTGGGTTGAATTGTTACTGTTATTGCTTAGGGGATCCTGTTAATCGTCAAGACCCTAACGGAAACACTTCTTTCGCGACGTCGGCGTTGACCGCGATCGCGGCGCGTCGCTTTAAAAGTCTGCTCTTTGCCAAGATTAAAGGTCCCGTTGAATGGCACCCATTACGGAACTGGAAGAAAGAATCGATTGTTCCAGAGGTTAGATATGCCAGAGAAAAAATTTCATCTGGTAAAGAGAGCGTGACGCATGTGGTGAATCAGAAGGGCTTGTCGGTGTTGGACCTTTCTGAGAAAAAGCATAAATTCATTCTAAGGCAGGATGAAAATTTTTTTATCAGTACCTTTTCCGAGTTTGATGATGCTCCTCTTTCTCACGCCAGTCTTGCGGAGCTTGGTCGACGTCAGTTAAGGTCGGCCTCTCCGGTTGTAGCTGCGGGATATATATATAGGGAAAATGGTCAAACTTATGTTGATAATCATTCGGGTCATTATCTTCCTAGTTACAGAAGCTCACAGGCGGCGGTGAATTACTTGAGGTCGATAAATGTACCAGCGATGAGTGTTCGTATGGTTGGTCAAATGATGCGTCGATGAGCGATGCCCCGCGCATTTTTTAGGCATGCAAGGTATGCAGGCCATCATCTAAGAAGTAAAGCTGCGGGGGGCGAAGGGTGTCATCATGAGCCTTCTGGCATACTCTCTCGAATCGGCCTGTTCGGCACCGTCTGGGGCATCATGGAAGCGCTCAAGGGCATCAGCGCGGCCGGCTCCGCCAGCCTTGGCAGTCTTTGGCCCCTTTTTTTCAACCCGAGGCTCCCACAGGGATCGCGTCAGTGGTAGGTTTTGGTTATTAATAAATAGCTTCTTATTCCTTTACTGATATATGTCCGCCCCTATACTTGTCTCCAAGCACGCAAACTCACTGGAGGCGTCCCCATGCGCAATGAGTCGATTCGTTACCTGATTGTGCCGGGCTGGCAAGGATCGCCAGACAACCATTGGCAAAGTCACTGGCAGCGCACCTTGCCCAACAGTGCCCGGGTCGAGCAGCACGATTGGCTGACTCCGCAACGCCAGGACTGGGTGCAGGCACTGGAGCAGGCGATTGCCGCCGAGCGCTCACCGGTGATTCTGATTGCCCATAGCCTGGGCTGCATAACCGTCGCTCACTGGGCCGCGCAAGCCAGCCCGGCCCTGCTGCTGCGGGTACGTGGCGCGCTGCTGGTGGCACCCGCTGACGTAGAGCGGCCAACCTGCGCGCCGGCTCTGCGCAACTTCGCGCCGATCCCGACCGACGCACTGCCATTCCCCAGCCAGGTGGTCAGCTCGGACAACGACCCGGCCGTAAGCGTGCCAAGGGCGTTGTACCTGGCCCAGGTCTGGGGCGCCGAAGCAGGGCTGCTGACCAACGCCGGGCACATCAACGTCAAGTCCGGTCATGAGCGCTGGGAACAAGGTTTCGCCTACTTGTATCGCTTGCAGAGCCGGGTCGAGCAGCGCGCACTGCGCCGCGCCTGATCGCCCTTACTGTTTACCGTTTGCCTGACGCCCGGCCATTGAAGGCCTGGGGCGGGAGTTCGTCATGACTTTTCAAAACCCTTTTGGCCAGCCGTTGCTGACCTTCCCTGAATTGGACAAGAGCCCACTGAGCATCCGCGCCAAGGCGCTGGTGTTCATCGACCCACGTTCGCAGCAGCTGCGCGAGGAGCTCGAGCACCTGGCGCCACAATCCTTGCCGGTGCTGATCCGTGGCGAAACCGGCACCGGCAAGGAACTGCTGGCCCGGCAGATCCACCGTGCCAGTGACCGCAGCGGATTGTTCGTGTCGGTCAACTGCGCGGCCATCAGTCCCACCTACGCCGATGCCGAGTTGTTCGGCTACAGCGCCGGCAGCCAGGGTGGTACAGCCAGCAGCCGCGCCGGCTGGTTCGGCTCGGCTAACGGTGGCACGTTGTACCTGGACGAGATCGCCGACTTGCCGCTGGCCATCCAGGGCAAGCTGCTGGCCGCCCTGGAAAACCGCGAGGTTACCCGGGTGGGCTCGCAGCAGCCGCAGCCGGTGGACGTGCGCCTGGTGGCCGCTACCAGTATCGACCTGGCGCGGGTGGTGCGCGCGGGGCGCTTCAACGAGCGCCTGTACCAGTACCTGCGCGAGGGCGTGCTGGAGCTGCCGCCACTGCGCGAGCGGCCGGGCGATATCCTGCCGTTGGCCGAGTACTTCGTGGGCATCTACAGCGTGCGCCTGCAGCGGCCTGTGCCGCTGGTGAGCGAGGCGGCGCAGCAGGCGCTGGAGGCACACCCATGGCCCGGCAACACCCGTGAACTGGAGAACGTCATCCACTTCGCCTTGCTGGTGAATGACGGCGAAGAAATCCTGGCTGAAGACCTCGACCTGCCAAACCCCGCGCGCTAGACATCGCTCATAAGCAAAGTGGCTGATGGCATTTTGTTTTTGGAATAAGAAGCTAAATAAAAGATATTGTTACGGAATAAAAAATCTGGGTATTGTCCGCCTCACGCCCGCTGGTGAACCGGTTGGGCACCCGATTCGCCATCGTCGATGGCCCAGAACCAGAACAAGGATCACCATGAAGAAGACCCTGCTGACCACTGCCCTGGCCGCTGCCCTGTCGTTTGCCGGCCTGGCTACCGCTGCCGAGAAACTGGTTGTCGCCGCCACCCCGGTACCGCACGCCGAAATCCTCGAGCTGATCAAGCCGACCCTGGCCAAGGAAGGTGTGGACCTGCAGATCAAGGTTTTCACCGACTACGTGCAGCCGAACGTGCAGGTTGACCAGAAGCGCCTGGACGCCAACTACTTCCAGACCCTGCCTTATCTGCAGAACTTCAACGAAGGCAAGGGCACCCACCTGGAAACCGTGATCGGCGTGCATGTCGAACCCTTTGGTGGTTACTCGAAGAAGGTCAAGAGCCTGGGCGAACTGAAAGAAGGCGCTACCGTTGCCATCCCTAACGAGGGCAGCAACAGCGGCCGCGCCCTGCTACTGCTGCAGAAAGCTGGCCTGATCACCCTGAAGGATCCGAAGAACGCCCTGGCCACCCCCAAGGACATTGCCGAGAACCCGAAGAAGCTGAAGTTCCGCGAGCTTGAGTCGGCCATGCTGCCGCGCGTGCTGGACCAGGTCGACCTGGACATGATCAACACCAACTACGCCCTGGAAGCCGGCCTGAACCCGGCCAAGGACGCGCTGGTGATCGAAGGCAGCGACTCGCCATACGTGAACTTCCTGGTCGCCCGCCCGGACAACAAGGACAGCGATGCCATCCAGAAACTGGCCAAGGCCCTGACCAGCCCGGAAGTGAAGGAATTCATCGCCAAGAAGTACCAAGGTGCGGTGCTGCCGGCGTTCTGATGCGCTTGCATTACCTGGCATGACCCAACGCCGACACCCTTGTGTCGGCGTTTTTATGTGTGGGCATAGTTACCTGTGGGAGCGGGTTTACCCGCGAACACGGGCGAAGCCCGTGCCATCCACCCCGTTGCCTGCTTCGCGGGTAAACCCGCTCCCACAAGGGCTGCAAAGCGGCCTCGGCAATCTCACTGGTTACGCGGTAGCCAGTTCAACAGGAACTCATTCACCACCCGCGGGTTCTCCAGGCTGGAGATATGCCCCGCAAACGGAATCTGCGCCGCCAGGCAGCCAATGATCCGCGCCATTTCATTGGACTCTTCCGGCGGCCGCGGAATGTCCTGATCGCCGCACATCAGGATGGTTCTCTCGCTCGGCAGCTGCTCGAGTTGCTCCAGCAGGTCGTGTCGTCCAAAGATTATCCGCCCCATGGGATCGAGGCTCTCGCGAATGGTTTGTGCACTGCTTGCCTTCAGCTGAGCACGAAACCGCTCACGGATTTCAGGCACGGTCTGGCCGCCTGCGTGGAAAAAAATAGGCACGATGATGTCGAGCAACGGGTCGCTGAATTCGCCGGCTGCGCTGGCGGTATCCAGCAAGGCGAAATACTTGAGCCGAGTTTCCTCCGGCTCGGCGCCCAGGTAAGTGTCCATGAGCACCAGGCGATCAATTCGTTCAGGGTGGTTAGCAGCCAGCGGTGCCCCCCACATACCGCCTACCGACAGCCCGACCAGGTGGCACTTGGTAATTTCCAGTTTGTCCAGCAGCGTTAGGTGCTGGTGGACCAAGCTGTTCATGTCGATGGTCGTGGCAGGCGGAGCATCGGAGCCGCCGTGGCCCCACAGCTCGGGGACGATGACGCGGAAGTGTGCTGACAAGGCTTCGATTTGTGGCTGCCACATCTCGGCGGACCACAGGTAGCTGTGGCCGAGCAGGACCGGGAAACCCTGGCCCTGGTCGATGTAGCTCATGCGGGCGCCGTCGATTTCGATGAAGTGTCTTTGCATGGAATGGGTCTCGGCTGGGAGTGCTGTAGGGTATTCGAAATTGTCGGGGGCCGCTTTGCGGCCCATTCGCAGCACAAGGCTGCTCCTACAGGGGATCGCGGTCTCTTGTAGGAGCAGCCTTGTGCTGCGAATGGGCTGGCACCAGACGCAAGGTACTCTGCGCCGGAATCACCCCCATCTGCGCCTTCTGGTACTGCCCCTGCACATACCCTTCGGCCTGATCCGCAAAATGCCTGTCGAACGGCACACCACTCTGCCCGACCGGGTTGGTGGTCAGCGCCTGCCCGGCATCGGCAAAGTCGACCAGCCGCCGCGTCGACGGCCCATAGGTCACCGGCCATGGCGCCGGGCCGATCTTCGCCGAGAGGTTGTTCGGCACTTCGTGGGTGCCCGGTGCGGCGAACGGGCCGACGTTGAACAGCAGGTTCAGCGGCTTTTTGACCCCCAGCGGGTGGTTGTGGGTCAGGGTATGGGCCTTGCCCCACTGCCAACTGGCCGGGTCGTTGCCCAGGGTTTCCCGCAGGTGCTTCAAGGTGTTCTGCCACGCCATGCGCACCACGGCGTTACGGTCGGTGCGCTGGTTGGCTCCGCGGGTGTTCCACCACGGCGAATCGGCATCCGCCGCCAGGCGCGGCAGGGCGGCGTCGATGGCGCGGGTGCTGATAAGTACCGGGAACCAGGTGTCGCCCAGCTCGTCATGCAGGGCCGCGAATGCCAGCTCGTAGAGGAACTGGTTGAACAGCGTGGCACTGGTCGAGTCGAGCGGGTAGTCGCCGCTCCAGGCTGCCAGTTGCTCGACCAGCTCCTTCTCTTCGTCACCTTCGGCCACTGCGCGTAGCGTTGCCAGCAGTGGTGCAAGGGTGCGCGGGCCATGGTCGCTGGCGGTGTCCAACTGCAGCGCCTGGCTATTTTGGGTATCCCACTTCACATCGGGGTTGGCCAAGTGGCGATCGAGCTGGCGGCCTCGGTCCGGCAGGTTGTAGTAACCGGGTATCGGCACTGCCGCCGGAGGCTGGTAGTTGGCCGAGACAATGTAGCCGCGTGCCGGGTTCTCCTGCTGCGGGTTGACCCTGAAGGGGTAGAAGCCGAGCTTGTCCGCCTGCGCACTGGCACCATCGAGGATGAACACGGGGTCGACGCCGTCGGGGCGGATCGGCAACTGTGCCGCCGCCCACCAGCCGATATCGCCACGGGCATTGGCCCAGACCAGGTTCAGCCCCGGCGCATGCACCTTGGCCGCAGCCTCGCGCATCTTGCCCAGGGTATCGGCGCGGTTGAGCTGGTAGAAACCGTCGAGGAGCGGGTTTTCGGTTTCCAGGAACGCCCACCACATGGCGATTGGCGTGGGCCCGGCAGTGGCACCCAGCACGTCGTTGACGATCGGGCCATGGGGCGAGCGGCGGAGGCTGAGGGTGACCGGTGCTTCGCCTTTGACGGCAATCTGCTGCTCGGTCTTTTCCAGCGCCTGCCATTTGCCATCGACCATCACCTGGTTGGCGTCGGCAGGGTTGGTGCGCTCGGCGATCAGGTCGACGTCGTCATTCTGGAACATGGTCAGGCTCCAGCCGAAGTCGCGGTTGTGGCCGAGCAGGGCGAACGGGTTGAGCGCCTGGAAGTAGCCATACAGGTTGAAGCCCGGCGCCGACAGCTCGGCCTCGTACCACACCGCCGGCACCGCAAAACCGATGTGCGGGTCGCCGGCCAGCAGCGGCCTGCCGCTGCGGGTGCGGCTGCCGGCCACGGCCCAGGCGTTGCTGCCCTCGAATTGCGGGATGCCCGCATCGCCCAGCGCGTCCTGGCTGAGGCGGGCGAGGGCCTCCAGGCTTTGCCAGTCGGCAGCGGCCAGCGGTGTACCCAAGGCGCCCTCGGGCTGCCAGGCGAGATCGAAGATGTTCAGGTACTCAGGGCCCAGCTGGTCGCGGATATAGGTGAGCGCGGGCTCGGTGCGAAACGCGGCGGCGAAGCTGTAGGCCAGGTAGCCGGCGATGCTCAGGGTGTCTTCGGCGCTGAAGGGGCGTGGGGTGATGCCGAGCAGATCGAACTCCACGGGTTTTGGGTGGCTGGCCTGCCAGCTGTTCACCCCGTCGAGGTAGGCCTGCAGGGCTTGCCAGGCGGGTGACTGGCGGTCCTGACGCTTGGCCATCAGTGCTGCCTGTTCGCGAATGCGCAGGCTGCGGAACAGGGTGTCGGTGGGCAGCAGCTTGTCGCCCAGTACCTCGGCCAGCTCGCCCCGGGCCAGGCGGCGCAAGATCTCCATCTGGAACAGCCGGTCCTGGGCATGCACGTAACCGAGGGCACGGTACAGGTCCGGCTCGCTCTGCGCCTGCAGGTGCGGCACGCCGCGGGCATCGTAGCGCACGCTGACTGGCGCCTGCAGGCCGGCAATGGCCACCTCGCCCTCGCGTTGCGGCAGCTTGCCCTGCACATACCAGTATCCGGCGCCGGCGGCCACGGCAACCATCACGGCCAACAGGGTCAAGCTGCGCTTCATGCAGGCTCCTTGTGCGTTCAAGCGAAAAATGTGGTCCGATGATCGGCGGATTCGCGACCAGAGCATAGCCCCAGGAAGGAGTTTCCATGTCCCTCAGCGAAAAACAGAAAATGCTTACAGGCCAGCTCTATCACGCTGGCTGCCCCGAGCTGCAGGCCGAGCAGATCGCCAACAAGCACTGGATGCACCGCTACAACAGCAGTGTTGAATTGCTCAACGACGCACGCCATGGGCTCCTGGTAGAGCACTTTGGCCAGGTCGGCGAAGGCGCGGTGATCCGCCCGCCGTTCTATTGCGACTATGGCTACAACATCAGCGTCGGCCGCAACACCTTCATGAATTTCAATTGCGTGATCCTCGATGTGCTGCCGGTGCGTATCGGTGATGACTGCCAGATCGGCCCCAACGTGCAGATCTATACCGCCGACCACCCGCTCGACCCCGAAGTGCGCCGCACAGGGCTGGAGAGTGGCCGGCCGGTGACCATCGGCAACAACGTGTGGATCGGCGGCGCGGCGATCATCCTGCCGGGGGTGACCATTGGTGATAACGCCGTGGTGGGTGCCGGTAGTGTGGTGACTCGGGATGTGCCGGCGGGGGTGACGGTTGTAGGTAACCCGGCGCGGGTGCGTGGTTGATTTGAAAAAGCCCTGCGGTGTTGGCCGCAGGGCGTTGGGTCAGGCAGGTTTGAAGCCAGGTTTGCCGTTGGCTGCGCGCCATTCTTTAATGCGGTTGACGACGCCTTGCGGGCTGACATCTGCGCCATCTGGGGGGTAATAGATCACGTCTGACCCGTCAGGGTGCTCGGTCAACTTCTCGAAAAGAAGAACAATATCAATCCGGTGCTTTTCCAGCTCAGCACCCTTGAGGCCCGTCCGATCCGCATATAGATCCGACACCAATGCGAGAAACTCAGGCTCTGTGTACTCCGTCAAACTCTGTTTCAACGTCATTGATTGTTTCCTCTGTGATGGTTTATGTGGACTTGGGGAGTCATGAACACGAGATTATCGAAGTCGTACACTGCGCCACCCTTTGCAATTTCGTGCTTGTGGTGAATCTCTAACTTGACTCGCTTTCCTACTCGCTGGTCGCGCTTGGCGAATGGCGCTAGCCCTCTACGCATGTCGTCGAGGATTGCGGGCATGATGTGGCGACTGAATACCTCATCTGTCGCAATCTCCATCCAGATTGCCTCCTTTAGCCTATCGAATCTGGCAAACCTCCGCCCCCTGAGCCTTTCCGCAATCTTTGCTGGAATCGGCGCGCCCGCCGCAGTAGTGGCTGCATCCAGAACCCTGTCTGGTGTGATAACGCCGTTGCCGCTTGCAACCCCTGGTAAATTCCGTGGGTTGCGCAACATCACATAAATCGGCGCCAGCCCCGAGTCTGCCGGGAAGATGATGACGTAGTCGTCGATCTGCAGTTCGGGCAGTTCGGGGAGCGTACGGATATCCGGATCCGGCGGGACGATGATAGGGCCCGGAAGGTGCTTCTGCAGATCCTCGACGATAGGGGAGCCAGGGATGACCGTACCATTCTCGCCGGTGGCAGACAGCGTCGAGGGCGGCGTTGCCGGGTGCCAGAGCAGCGTTGCGCCACCTGGGCCTTCGGCGGTAAATCTGTACGCGCCTTGGGCTGCGTCCCACTGTGCCTGGCGTACGCGCACGTCGCGCAGAAGGGCGCTGCCATCCGTGGCTGCCAAGTACACTTCGGTCTGCATGCCCTGAGGGACAGCGTCCATCCGCAAGGGCAGCTCAAGCGTCTGACCAGCTTTGCGGTTTGCTTCGAGGGTAAGGTCCGCGCCGGGACTCATCAGGGCGAGCGGGACGGTCACCCCCATGCGCTCAGCATCGCCCAGACGAGCTGAATACAGCATCAGAGGAACATACCTGGCGACCGCCAGGAGCCCACCGGCGAGCAGACGTTGGGCGGCTTTGCCGAGTGCTTCGCCAAAGTCGAGCCAGATCGGTTCGAAATGGGCTATGCCACCGCGTGAGGTCGCCAGGATCAGCGGGTGGTGGATACTGGCTACCCAGGCGTTGAACGTTACAGGTGTATTGCCAGGAGTACGGCCAGACAAGACGGCCAGCGAAGTCTGCTCGTCGAAAACGGTGGCGACGGTGTTGTCTGTTTGTGCCAGTAACCGCATCACCTCCGTACTTTCAGCGGACGATGTCTGGGTATGGGCGGCAATTTGGGCTTGTAGCTGTGCCTGCACGTTTAGCAATGCCGCTTTGCGGTCTGCGGAACCTTCTGGCGCGTGGTACTGGAGCGCGGAATCGATCCAGGTAGCTTGCGACGCCAAGTGGCCTTGACTCAGGTTCATGCTGGAGTAGGTCGAGGCAAGCTGCTCGCGCGCCTTGAGCAGGTCGGACGTTTCCCGTTCTAGCTCGCGGCTATGTTCGAGTGCTGCTTGCGGGGCAACGCTTTCTTGCTGATGGCGCTCGAAGGCCGTCAGCATCGCTTTCAACGCGCTGCTGGCTTGCAGGAACGCCTGGCTGGCTGTGCCCAGTTGAGCAAGGGCCTGATGGTACTGTTGGAGCGTCCGGTCAATATCCTGATCATGACTTTCCCTCATCCTGAGAGTGGACAAGGTGCTCTGCAGCTGTTGTTGGCGTTGGGCCAACTCGCCGCTTACCTGCTCCAGGTACTTCACGTCGAACGCCGCTCGGTAAGAGTCGAGCCACGCTTGCTGAGGGTCTGCTGGAGCGTTTGGTTTTCGGGCTACAGCCAGGAATTCATGAAGGTTGCGATTTACCGGGTCACCGCCGAAGAAGCTGTAAGCCTGATCACGCGTTGCTTGCAGGCGTGTAGCGAACAATGCCTGAAGCTCATTGATGGCAGCGATGGTGCGTTCTGTCGCCTGGATTTCGCCAAGACCATTCAGCGAGCCCGCTTGATCACGTAAGGCCTGGTCGAGGTCTTGCTGTAACGTGGCGAGGCGCTGTTCATGCGCCTTTTGAACGCCTAACTTGCCGTTTTCGGTCTGTACGATCAGGTCGATATCCAGGCGCCCAGGCTCGAAAACGGATACCAGTTGAAACGATGCACCGGGATGGGTGCCCCAAAGTTGAGGGCCGACGGGAAGACGGGTGCTGTCTACATAGCTGTTTGGAAGCTCGGTGGAACCTTGTGACATACAGTTTCTCCATTGATCTGTATGTCGCTACGGTAAAAATCCTCCCTCGGGCTGAAGCTGTAGATATCTATCGGGTAGCCACTAACTACCAGGGGCAGTAACACCCTATGGCCAATGTATTGCTGGCCTGCACCGGCCGGTCTTCAAGCAAGGCCTTGATGATGGGTTCCACAAAGCTGTTGCTGGCATTGCACACGGCGCCTTCGCTGTAGGGGCCGAAGTAGGCCAGGTGGCCTTGCCGGTCCCAGATGGCCACGGCCGGGGAGGCGGGCAGGTGTTCGCTGCCGGGCAGGCTGGCGAGTGGCTTGAGGGCGGTGAGGTTGGCGCGCAGCTGGCCGTGGCTGTCGGGCTTTTGCAGCACGTGGAAGGTCACGCCCTGGCTGGCGAACTGGTTGACCAGGTCGCCCAGGTGCTGCTGGTTGCCGACGTTGCACGGGCAGGCCGGGTCCCAGAAATGCACTACCCGGATCGGGCCGGGGCCGGCCAGCTCGGGGGGCAACTGCAGCTGGCTGCCGTCGAACAGCGTGGCCTGGTTGTCGAACGGGCGCAGGTAGCGGGCCTGGAAGGTGGTGTAGGCCTGCCAGAGGATGGTCACACCGACCAGAAGGGCGATTGCTGTGCACAGCGGTTTGATGATCCGAGTCTTCATGAAGTTTCCGCGGCCCTCTGTAGGAGCAGCCTTGTGCTGCGAAAGGGCCGGCATGACTGATGGTGTTGTTGTGGCAGTACCGGCCTCTTCGCAGCACAAGGCTGCTCCTACCGGGGATACCGCTATCGGCCTGAAATCGAGCAAGCTTGCCACGACGCCAGCCAGAGCTGAATATCCCAGATCAATACTTGCTTCACTGTGGATGTACCCGATGCCCGCTGCCTTTCACCCAGACCTCCTGCGCACCAGCCTGGCGCCACTGACCGCTCGCCAGCCGTTGTCGGCGCAGGCGCAGGACTATCAGCGCTTCTATGGCCTGAACCTTTCGGCCCACAGCTGGCTGGGCGGCTTCCAGGCCGCAGGCTTCGAGCTGGTCGGGCAGGCCTGGCTACCCGAGCAGCCGAGCGCGACGCTGTTCCTGCTGCACGGCTATTACGATCACATGGGGTTGTACCGTCACGTGATCGATTGGGCGCTCAAGCAGGGTTTCGCAGTGATCAGTTGCGACCTGCCAGGCCACGGCCTGTCCAGCGGCGAGCGGGCCAGCATCAGTGATTTCGCGGTGTACCAGCAGGTGCTGGAGGCTTTGTTCGAACAGGCGCGCACGCTGCAACTGCCGCGCCCTTGGCACCTGTGCGGGCAAAGCACCGGTGGCGCCATCGCCGTGGACCACCTGTTGTACCAAGGCGCGCGCAGCCCCATCGATGGCCAGGTCATCCTGTTGGCACCGCTGGTGCGGCCCTGTGCCTGGCACTGGTCGAAGCTGAGCTATCGCGTGTTGCGTCACTTCGTGAATGGCATCGAGCGGCGCTTCAGCGAGAACACCAATGACCCGACCTTCCTGCCGTTTCTCGAAGCCGACCCGCTGCAACCGCGCCGCCTGCCTACAGCTTGGGTGGGCGCCTTGATTGCCTGGGTCAAACGCATCGAGGCCGCGCCGCGCAGCACGCGGCGGCCGTTGATCGTGCAAGGAGAAGCGGATGGCACAGTGGACTGGCCGTACAACCTCGAAGTACTCAAGGCCAAGTTTGCCGAGCCGCAGATTCTGATGCTGCCCGAGGCCCGTCACCACCTGGCCAACGAGCTGCCGGGCATTCGCCAGCGCTACTTCGACTTCATCGACCAGCGCCTGGGCTGATCACTTAAGGTCGCTGCTGCTCTGGCCAACTGCCAGGCCTGCGCGAACGGCGGCCAAGGCGGCCTGGTAGTAAGCCTTGCCGTCTGGCGACTCGGCAAAGGTAGCGAACTCTTCCAGCTCGGCATCGGACAGGTCGCGATAGACATACAGCAGGGTGTTGTTGAGGTCTTCGCCGATCTGGCCCATCAGGCGCTGGCGCTGGCCGTCGAGCAGGTTCTGGGCCTGACCGCCGCCGAACAGGCCGGGGATCATCGAGCTGAGGCTGTCGGCCGCCACGCCGGCAATGGCCAGGCTCACTTCGGCACCGGCTTCGCGCGCCGGCAGGGCCTGGGCCAGATGCCCGATTATCAGCAGGCGATCATCGCTGGCCTGGATCTTCGGCAAGCCCTTGGCATTCCTGGCCAGTTCGTCCTTGCGTGTGGCCTTGAGCTCCGCAGCCACCACCTTGCGCCCCAGCGGCGACCGGAAGAAGGCCAGCGCCGGTGCAGGGTTGGCCAAGGTTGCGCGCAGCTGCGCCTGGGCGCGACGGTCCACCGCCTGGGCCTGGAAGCGCTGGTTGCTGTTGTTTACCAGCGCCTGGTACACGGCGGGTGGCAAACTGTTGCGGTAGCGTTCCTGGGCAGCGGTCAGGGCATCATTGAAATGGGCGCGCTGGTCGGGCCAGCCGGCGGCCTTGTACAGTTGATCCAGGTTGTCTGCCCAGACAGGCACGGTGCAGATCATCAGCAGAATCAGGGAAAACAGACGGCGCATTCAGGACTCCTGTCGGCAGGTGGCTATTGTCCGTGGCCGGGCGCCGGTTTGTCGAGATATCCGCGTGCTTCTCGGCCAAGTGGCGCTGTGCGCCGGCATGGCTAATGGATATGATGCGCGCCATGCACATCTCCCCTGAACACCCTATGCTTGCGGCCGTCGTCGACGATCTGGCCTCCCATGGCTGGTCCCAGCAGGCGCTTTTTCTGCCTGCCGACCTGGTGCGCGCGCTCGCGGCCGAGTGCCGGCGCCGTGATGCCGAAGGCGAACTCAACCCTGCAGGGGTTGGGCGCGGTGCTGCCCAGGAGGTGCGCGAGGCCATTCGCGGCGACCAGATCCAGTGGATCGACCCCGGCCAGGCCGAGGCCTGCGACCAGTACCTGAGCGCCATGGACCAGCTGCGCCAGGCCATCAACCAGGGCCTGTTCCTCGGCCTGGAAGACTTCGAGTGCCATTTTGCCTTGTACCCGCCAGGGGCGTTCTATCGCCGGCACCTGGACCGCTTCCGCGATGATGACCGGCGCATGGTGTCGGCAGTCCTGTACCTGAATGAAGGCTGGCAGCCGCAGGACGGTGGCCAGTTGCGCATGTTCCTGGCGGACGGTGTCGAGCATGATGTCGAGCCGGTGGCGGGCTGCCTGGTGGTGTTCCTGTCGGGCGAGGTGCCCCATGAGGTGCTGCCGGCAGGGCGTGAGCGGCTTTCGTTGACCGGCTGGTTCCGGCGCCGTGGCAATGACCCCTTCTGACCTGCCCAAGGTGCTGGTCAGCGCCTGCCTGCTGGGGCAGCCAGTGCGCTATGACGGCCGCGCCAGTGGCCACCCCGACCTGTTGCAGCGCTGGCAGGCCGAGGGGCGCGTGGTGCCGTTGTGCCCGGAAGTGGCGGGTGGCTTGCCGACCCCACGGCCGCCTGCAGAGATACCGGGCGGGCAGGGTGGGGAGGTGCTCGACGGTGGCGCGCAGGTGCTGACGGTGGCGGGCGAGGATGTCAGCGCCGAGTTCCTGGCTGGGGCGCAGCGGGCGCTGGAGCTGGTGCACCGGCATGGCATTCGTGTGGCCGTGCTGAAGGCTGGAAGCCCTTCGTGTGGCAACCGGTTGACCTATGACGGCACGTTCAGTGGTGTGAAGGTTGCCGGGGAAGGGGTTACCACGGCATTGCTGCGGCGGGCGGGGGTGCTGGTGTTCAGCGAGCTGGAGCTGGACGAGGCACAGCAGGTTCTGGCCGGGCTTTCAGCTTGAGCCTGTACTGGCCTCTTCGCGGGCTCGCCCGCGAAGAGGCCAGTACAGGCAATAAAGAACTTACTGCCCCGATGCAGTCTCAGGCACACCCTTGAACCATTTCTGCTCAAGCTCGGCAGTCCGCCCGCTGTCTTTGAGCCGCTGCAGTGCATTGTTCACCGCGCTCTCGAACGCCGGGTTGTCCTTCTGGAACGGGATCACCAGCTGCTTCTCGCCAAACGGCAGGCTCACATCGAGCGGGCCGTCACCTTTGGGCGATTCGCTCGACGGGGTCAGTGCGATGTCGTACTTGCCACTCTCGACACCGGGCAGTACCTCTGCCGCAGGGGCTTCGATGAACTCGGCGCGCAGGTCCAGTTCCTTGGCCAGCGCCTGGCCGAAGTCGATCTCGAAGCCGGTCAGGTGGTCATTTTCCTTGAATGCGTACGGCGAGTTGTCGGCCTGTACGGCTATGCGCAGTTCGCCCCGGTCGGCAATTTCGTCTATCAGCTCGGCCTGAGCCAATGGCGTGATGAGTACCGCCAGCATTACTCCTATGGTCGAACGCATTAAAGCCCCTTTTCTCTTTGGCAGATGAATAACCTTCGCCACGGCTTTCTTCCTCGCTGTGGTCGAGCGCAGCCTATGACCTTGAAGCCTCGGCATTGTTTAACCCTGATTGAAATATTTCTGCCTGACGCTGTGAACATCCAGGCACAGATATCAACTAAGGTGAACCACCGCCGCCACTGGAATACTGGCGGCGGTCAATAAGTGAATCACAGGAGAAGTGAATGAACAGCCTATTTTCGCGTGCTGCCGTTGCTGGTCTGATGATGGGAGCGTCGATGTTCGCCAGTGCCGCAGATGCCCTGAAGAGCCAGGAGCCGCCCAAGGATGCCAAGGTCTTCATCGTTTCCCCCGCCGATGGCGCCACGGTCGACAAGACCTTCACCGTCAAGTTCGGCATCGAGGGCATGGCGCTCAAGCCTGCGGGTGACAGCACCCCGCACACCGGGCACCACCACCTGCTGGTGGACGTGGATAAAGAGCCTGTGGCCGACATGGCCCTGCCGGCCAGCCTGATGCCACAGGCCGGCACCGCGTTGCCGGACGGCCCGCAAGTACTGCACTTCGGCAAGGCGCAGACCGAAACCAGCATTACCCTGACCCCAGGCAAGCACACCCTGCAGCTGGTGCTGGGTGACCAGTATCACGTGCCGTTCAAGCCGAGCGTCGTGTCGCAGAAGATTACTGTCGACGTGAAATAGGGGTTGAGCTCTTCGCGGGCAAGCCCGCGAAGCAAGCGACACCAATGTCACAGGCAAAAAAATGGGAGGCCACCAGGGCCTCCCTTTTTCATGCCGCCAGCGAACTTAGAACAGGACGCGGGAACGGATGGTGCCCTTGACCTGTTGCAGCTTCTCTTGCGCCAGGTCGGAGTACTCGGCGTCAACGTCGATCACCACATAACCGACTTTCTCGTTGGTCTGCAGGAACTGACCGGAGATGTTGATGCCGTTCTCGGCGAAGACCTTGTTGATCTCGCTGAGCACGCCCGGGATGTTTTCGTGGATGTGCAGCAGACGGTGCTTGCCTGGGTGCGCCGGCAGGGCCACTTCCGGGAAGTTGACCGAGGATACCGAGGTACCGTTGTCGCTGTACTTGACCAGCTTCTCGGCCACTTCCAGGCCGATGTTGGCCTGGGCTTCGGCAGTGGAACCACCGATGTGCGGGGTCAGGATCACGTTGTCCAGGCCACGCAGCGGGCTTTCGAACTGCTCGTCGTTGGAGCGCGGTTCCACCGGGAACACGTCGATGGCGGCGCCGATCAGGTGCTGGTCCTTGATGGCGGCGGCCAGGTGGTCCAGCTCGACCACGGTGCCGCGTGCGGCGTTGATCAGGATCGCGCCCTTCTTCATCGCGCGGATTTCCTTCTCGCCGATCATCCACTGGGTGGACGGCAGCTCAGGCACGTGCAGCGAAACGATGTCGGCCAGGCCCAGCAGCTCGTGCAGGCTGGTGACCTGCACGGCGTTGCCCAGTGGCAGCTTGGTCAGCGGGTCGTAGAAATACACCTGCATGCCCATGTTCTCGGCCAGGACCGACAGCTGGGTGCCGATCGAGCCGTAACCGACGATACCCAGCTTCTTGCCGCGGATTTCGAAGGAATTGGCCGCGCTCTTGATCCAGCCGCCACGGTGGCAGGAAGCGTTCTTCTCGGGGATGCCGCGCAGCAGCAGGATGGCCTCGGCCAGTACCAGTTCGGCTACCGAACGGGTGTTGGAGTATGGCGCGTTGAACACGGCGATACCGCGCTCGCGGGCAGCTTCCAGGTCGACCTGGTTGGTGCCGATGCAGAAGCAGCCAACGGCGACCAGTTTCTTGGCGCAGTCGAAGATCTCTTCGGTCAGCTGGGTGCGCGAACGGATACCGATGAAGTGGGCATCGGCGATCTTTTCCTTCAGCTCGGCTTCCGGCAGCGAACCAGTGAGGTATTCGATGTTGGTGTAGCCGGCGGCCTTGAGGGTATCGACCGCGTTCTGGTGCACACCTTCAAGAAGAAGGAACCGGATCTTGCTCTTGTCGAGAGAAGTCTTGCTCATCTGCGTAAACCTGTATCCCGGAGAAAAAATGGCGAGGGTGATGCCAGGCGCAAAGGCAGCCTTAGCATGAACAGCGGGAGGGCTATGCTAGCATACGCGACACAATCTGAGCTTATCCCGACAGGTGAAGAGTGCTCAGGGTGACTATGAATAAGTCGAGAGTTCCAGCGATGACCCACCCCGCTGTAATTGATGAACTGATGACCCTTGTCGACCCTGGCAAGGTCCTGACCGACGCAGCTTCCCTGGAAGCCTATGGCAAGGACTGGACCAAGCATTACCCACCGGCACCCAGCGCCATCGTCTTTCCCAAGACGGTGGAGCAGGTGCAGGCGATTGTGCGCTGGGCCAATACGCACAAGGTGGCGCTGGTGCCGTCTGGCGGGCGTACCGGGCTTTCCGCAGGCGCCGTGGCGGCCAACGGCGAAGTGGTGGTCGCCTTCGACTACATGAACCAGATTCTCGGCTTCAATGCATTCGACCGCACCGTGGTCTGCCAGCCAGGGGTGATTACCCGCCAGCTGCAGGCCTACGCCGAAGAACAGGGCTTGTATTACCCGGTGGACTTCGCCTCCAGCGGTTCCAGCCAGATTGGCGGCAATATCGGCACCAATGCCGGTGGAATCAAGGTGATTCGCTACGGCATGACCCGCAACTGGGTGGCCGGGTTGAAAGTGGTGACCGGCAAGGGTGAGCTGCTGGAGCTGAACAAGGACCTGATCAAGAACGCCACCGGCTACGACCTGCGCCAGCTGTTTATCGGTGCCGAAGGTACCCTTGGCTTCGTGGTCGAGGCCACCATGCGTCTGGACCGTGCGCCGCGCAACCTCACCGCGATGGTGCTGGGTATCCCCGATTTCGACTCGATCATGCCTGTGCTGCATGCCTTCCAGGGCAAGCTCGACCTGACTGCCTTCGAGTTCTTCTCCGACAAGGGCCTGGCCAGGATCCTGGCGCGTGGCGACGTGCCGGCGCCGTTCGAGACCGACTGCCCGTTCTACGCGCTGCTGGAGTTCGAGGCCAGCACCGAGGAGGTGGCCAACGAAGCGCTGGCCACCTTCGAGCACTGCGTCGAACAAGGCTGGGTGCTGGACGGGGTCATGAGCCAGAGCGAGACCCAGCTGAAAAACCTGTGGAAACTGCGCGAGTACCTGTCGGAAACCATCTCGCACTGGACCCCGTACAAGAACGACATTTCTGTCACGGTGTCGAAAGTGCCAGCGTTCCTGCGCGATATAGATGCCATCGTCGCCGAACATTACCCGGATTACGAAGTGGTGTGGTACGGCCACATCGGCGACGGCAACCTGCACCTGAACATCCTCAAGCCCGAGCACATGAGCAAGGACGACTTCTTCGCCTCCTGCACCAAGGTCAACAAGTGGGTGTTCGAGATCGTCGAGCGCTACAACGGCTCGATCTCCGCCGAGCATGGTGTGGGCATGACCAAGCGTGACTACCTGGGCTACAGCCGCTCGCCCGAAGAAATTGCCTGCATGAAGGCAATAAAGGCCGTGTTCGACCCTAACGGCATCATGAATCCGGGTAAGATCTTCGCACCTGAATAGAAAGCAGTATCCAGAGGAGTCGGCCATGAGTTACCAGCATCAGTACGTAGACGGCACACGCATTCACTTCCCGCTGGGCAAGGTGGTGTGCATCGGCCGTAACTATGCCGAGCATGCCAAGGAGCTGGACAACCCGATCCCCACCGAACCGCTGCTGTTCATCAAGCCGGGCAGCTGCGTGGTGCCGGCCGAGGGCGGCTTCAAGATTCCGGTCGAGCGTGGCTCGGTGCACTATGAGGCGGAAATTGCCGTGCTGCTGGGCAAGCCGCTGTCGACTCATCCGAGCGAGGAAGAGGTGCTGGACGCCATTTCCGGCTATGCACCGGCGCTAGACCTTACCCTGCGTGACGTGCAGGCCAAGCTGAAAGAGAAGGGCCTGCCCTGGGAGTTGGCCAAGTGCTTCGATGGCGCCTGCGTACTGCCGCCGTTCGTGTCGGCCGCCAGCTTCGAGGATGTGACCGACATCCCGGTGCGCCTGACCGTCAACGGCGAAGTTCGCCAGGATGGTAACAGCGCGATGATGCTCAACCCGATCGTGCCGATGATCCAGCACATGGCCGCGCATTTCTCGCTGCAGGCGGGGGATGTGATCCTTACCGGTACCCCGGCGGGTGTGGGGCCGTTCAATGTCGGTGACGAATTGGTGCTGGAGTTGCCGGGTGTGAGCCGCTTCGAAAGCCGGGTGCTCTGACTCGAGACCGCGTCGCCTTCTTCGCGGGTAAACCCGCTCCCACAGGTACTGCGCAACCCTCAAGGGCGACGCTATGCCTGTGGGGGCGGGTTCACCCGCGAAGAGGCCGGTCCTGTTTACCGATTTTTCACACCTGATCCGGATAATGCGCGAATCTTCGCCCATTTCCCCAGGACCCCTGCATGCCATCTCCCTCCAGCGCCCCGGCAACCCTCAAGCGTCGTTTCTTTCTACGCTGGCCCTTCGGCCTGGCTGTGGCGGCGGTAGTCGGCTATGGCGTGGCCGTAGCCATGCATTGGGATGACCGCGGTGCGCTGTGGGTCAAGGAAAGTTTCGAAAGCGCCGCCGAGCGCAGCGAGAGCGTATGGCTACCAGACTACAAGGTCGACATCGATGCCAAACCGTTGCCGGGCATGGACGACGATGAGGCTTCGGATGTTGCCTTCAACCCGCGTACCCGCACCCTGTTCGCAGTCATGGGCAAGAACCCGATCCTGGTCGAACTGAGCCTGAATGGCGATGTACTGCGCAAGATCCCCCTCAACGGCTGGAACAACCCGGAAGGCGTCGCCGTACTGGAAGACGGCTACCTGGCAATCACCGATGAGCGCCTGCACGACCTGACCGTGGTCAAGGTGGATGCGCAGACCACCTCGTTGAACCATGATGATTTCCAGAGCCACGACCTGGGCCCGTCGGTGAAGAGCAACAAGGGCTTCGAGGCGGTGGCCTGGGACCCGCTGCGCCAGCGCCTGGTAATCGGCGAGGAGCGCCCGCCCAGGCTGTATACCTGGAATACCGACGGCCGTAGCCCGCTCACGGGTGAAAAACAGCTTTTGCCCAGTGATGAACTGGACCTGCGCAACCTATCGGCGCTTGGCGTGGATCCGCGTACCGGCCACTTGCTGGTGCTGTCGTCCGACTCCAACATGCTTCTGGAACTGGACGAGCAGGGCCAGCAAGTCAGTTTCATGACCCTGCTCGGCGGTTTCAACGGCCTGCAGGACACCATCCCGCGTGCCGAAGGGGTGGCCATGGACGACAAGGGCAACCTGTACATGATCAGCGAGCCGGCACTGTTCTATCGCTTCAGCAAAAACTGACTCAAACATCCGACTTTTCGGATGCTGGCATTAAGCTTTACTTCAGTTGTTCGTGATTAGATTCGTCACCCCTGTGTCGAGTCTTCCCTCATGCGCCGTTTTGTTCGTCCGTTCCCTGTTCTGGTCGTTATCGGCCTGATCCTGCTCGGCTTGGCCGGGCAGGAGTTTCGCCTGTTCGAGCGTGGCTGGTTCAACCTCAAGGCCTGGTGGCAGCCAGCCGAGCAAAGCATCGGCCTGGACCGTTACCGGGTGGTGGTGGAGGGGCAACTGATCGAGGGGCTGGATGACGACATCTCGGCGCTGACCTACGACCCCGACCGCAAGACTCTGTTTACCGTTACCAATGCACGCTCGGAGCTGATCGAGCTGTCGCTGGACGGGCGCATCCTGCGCCGAGTGCCGCTGACCGGCTTCGGCGACCCGGAAGCCGTGGAGTACGTCGGGCCCAACAGCTATGTGATCACCGACGAGCGTCAGCAGCGGCTGATTCGCGTGCGCCTGGAGGACGACACGATGTTCCTCGATGCCGGCGATGCCGAGCAGCTGACCCTGGGCATTGGCCTGAATGGCAACAAGGGCTTCGAGGGGCTGGCCTATGATTCGGCGGGCAAGCGCCTGTTCGTGGCCAAGGAGCGTGACCCAATGCTGATCTACGAGGTGCATGGCTTCCCGCACGACAATCCTGAGCAGCCCTATGCGGTGCATGTGGTGCAGGACCGCAAGCGCGATTCGCGGCTGTTCGTGCGGGACCTGTCGAGCTTGCAGTTCGATGAGCGCAGCGGGCACCTGCTGGCGCTGTCGGACGAGTCGCGGCTGGTGCTGGAGCTGGATGTGGAGGGCCGGCCGCTGAGTACCTTGTCGTTACGCAAGGGGTTCCAGGGGTTGCAGGCGACGGTGCCGCAGGCGGAGGGGATTGCGATGGATGAGGCGGGGACCATCTATCTGGTCAGTGAGCCGAACCTGTTCTATGTGTTCAAACAGCCAGCGGAGTGAGCAGGTGGGGCTGCTTTGCAGCCCATCGCGACACAAGGCCGCTCCTACAGGAAATCGCGTATCCCTGTAGGAGCGGCCTTGTGTCGCGAAACGAGGGCGAAGCCCTCGCAGAAGGTTATTCGACCTTGAGGCTCTTCACGCCCTCAGAGGTACCCAGCAGCAGCAAATCCGCCGGACGCGCCGCGAACAGGCCGTTGGTCACCACGCCAACGATGGCGTTGATCTGCGCTTCCAGCTCCACCGGGTTGGTGATCTGCAGGTTGTGCACATCGAGGATCACATTGCCGTTGTCGGTAACCACGCCCTCACGGTACACCGGGTCGCCGCCCAGTTTGACCAACTGGCGCGCCACGTGGCTGCGGGCCATCGGGATCACTTCGACCGGCAGCGGGAACGCGCCCAGCACCGGTACCAGCTTGCTGGCATCGGCGATGCAGATGAAGGTCTTGGCCACGGCGGCGACGATCTTCTCGCGGGTCAGGGCTGCGCCGCCGCCTTTGATCAGGTTCAGGTGCGCGTCGCTCTCGTCGGCGCCGTCCACGTAGAACTCCAGTTCGCTGACGCTGTTCAGCTCGTAGACCGGGATGCCATGGCCCTTCAGACGCTGGGCAGTGGCTTCGGAGCTGGCGACCGCGCCGTCGAAGGCGGTCTTGTGCTGAGCCAGGGCGTCGATGAAGAAGTTGGCGGTCGAACCGGTGCCGACGCCGACGACGCTCTTTTCATCCAGCTTGGGCAGAATGAAGTCGACAGCGGCCTGGGCGACGGCCTGTTTGAGTTGGTCCTGGGTCATGCGGGCTCCGAGAGGGGCAGGGCGGATTTGAAAAGAGCCTAGTATAACGGCTCGGGCGGCTTTGCTGTGGTCGCCCGACGTAGCGCTGGGGTAGACTCCCAGCCCTTGTCCCGCGGCCCAGTGATGCATTCCCGATGCTCGAACAGTACGTCAAGAAGATCCTCACCTCGCGCGTCTACGACGTCGCGGTCGAAACCCCGCTGCAGAGCGCCGGGCAGCTGAGCAAGCGCCTGGGCAACCAGATTCTGCTCAAGCGCGAAGACCTGCAGCCGGTGTTCTCGTTCAAGATCCGCGGGGCCTACAACAAGCTGGCCCAACTGACCCCGGAAGAACTGGCCCGCGGCGTGGTCACCGCCTCTGCCGGCAACCATGCCCAGGGCCTGGCCCTGGCTGCGCGCGAGATGGGTATCAAGGCCACTATCGTGATGCCCAAGACCACCCCGGAGATCAAGGTCGAGGGCGTGCGTTCGCGGGGCGGCAAGGTGGTGCTGCATGGCGACTCGTTCCCCGAGGCGCTGGCCTATTCGCTGAAACTGGTCGATGAAAAGGGCTTCGTCTACGTGCACCCCTACGACGACCCGCACACCATCGCCGGGCAGGGCACCGTGGCCATGGAGATCCTGCGCCAGCACCCAGGCCAGCTGGACGCGATCTTCGTGCCGGTGGGTGGCGGTGGCCTGATCGCCGGCATTGCTGCCTACGTGAAATACCTGCGCCCGGAAATCAAGGTGATTGGTGTCGAGCCGGACGACTCCAACTGCCTGCAGGCGGCCATGGCGGCCGGCGAGCGCGTGGTGCTGCCGCAGGTCGGGCTGTTCGCCGACGGTGTGGCGGTGGCGCAGATCGGCCAGCACACCTTCGACATCTGCCGCCACCATGTGGATGAAGTGGTCACCGTCAGTACCGACGAAATCTGCGCGGCTATCAAGGATATCTACGATGATACCCGCTCGATCACCGAACCTGCTGGTGCCTTGGGCGTGGCGGGCATCAAGAAGTACGTCGAGTTGTACGGCGTGACCGGGCAGACCCTGGTGGCCATCGACTCCGGTGCCAACGTCAACTTCGACCGCCTGCGCCATGTGGCCGAGCGTGCCGAGCTGGGTGAAAAGCGCGAAGCGATCATCGCCGTGACCATCCCTGAGCGCCCGGGCAGCTTCAAGGCCTTCTGCGAGGCTATCGGCAAGCGCCAGATCACCGAATTCAACTACCGCAAGCACACCTCCGACGAGGCGCATATCTTCGTCGGCGTGCAGACCCACCCGGAAAACGACCCGCGTGCGGCGCTGGTACAGCAACTGACCGAGCAGGGCTTCCCGGTTACCGACCTGACCGACAACGAGCTGGCCAAGCTGCATATTCGCCATATGGTTGGTGGTCATTCGGCCGGTGCCAGTGACGAGATGGTGCTGCGTTTCGAGTTCCCCGAGCGGCCGGGGGCGCTGTTCAACTTCCTCAACAAGCTGGGCGGGCGCTGGAACATCTCGATGTTCCATTACCGCAACCATGGCGCCGCTGACGGGCGCGTGGTGGCGGGGTTGCAGGTGCCGGAAGACGAGCGTCACCTGGTGCCGGCGGCGCTGGCCAAGATCGGCTACCCGTACTGGGACGAAACCGACAACCCGGCTTACAAGCTGTTCCTGGGCTGAGCGGCTAAGCTGGGGCTGATGGCCCTTTCGCGGGCTTGCCCGCTCCCACAGGTACTGCGCAGGCTTCAGGGCCTGTGATATCCCTGTGGCAGCGGGCAAGCCCGCGAAGAAGCCTGCACAAAATGGCCTGCTTAAGGACAACCGAGACATGGAACACCTGACCACCCTCAAGACCCTGCACATCATCGCCACCGCGCTCCTGCTGCTGGGTGCTCTGGGCCTGGCGCTCTGGACCGTGCGCGCCCGCCGCCAGGGCGATGCCGAGGCTTACGCCAAGCTGCTGCGTCGGCCGCTGGTGTTCGTCTGGCTGGTGATGGGCCTGTGCCTGGTGAGCATGCCGTTCACCGGCTGGTGGCTGGTGCACCTGGTGGGCTGGCCGCTGGGGCAGACCTGGGTGCTGGCGTCCAGCGTCATCTATACGCTGGGCGCGTTTGCCGTGTGGTGGCTGCTGGTGCGGTTGAACCGGCTGCGCAAGGCCGAGGTGGTGGGGTTGCGCTTTACCCTGGCACTGGCGGTGTTCAGTGGGGTTTGCTTCCTGTCCATCGCCGGGCTGATGGGGGCCAAGCCGGTCTGACAGCTTTGTGCTGTATGTGCTGGCCTCTTCGCGGGTAAACCCGCTCCTACAGGGTCTGAGCAAGGCTTGAGGGCTGTGCAGTACCTGTGGGAGCGGGTTTACCCGCGAAGAGGCCGGTACAGGAAAACCTCAAACCCTGAGCGAAACCACCGGCCACCCACGCATCTCGGCCTCCGTCCGCAGCTTCGGGTCGGGGTCCACCGCCACCGCATGCGCCACCCGCTGCAACAGCGGCAAATCGTTCATCGAGTCGCTATAGAAATAGCTGTCCTCAAGGTCGAAGCCGTTCTCCAGCATCCAGCGCTCCAGCCGCGTCACCTTGCCTTCACGGAAACACGGTATATCGGTACTACGCCCGGTATAGCGGCCATCACGCGTTTCGCATTCGGTCGCCAGCAACACGCGAACCCCCAGGCGCCGGGCAATCGGTGCGGTGACGAAGCGGTTGGTGGCGGTGATGATCACCAGCTGGTCGCCGGCCTCGCGGTGCTGCTGCAGCAAGGTCAGCGCCTTGGGCAGGATGATCGGCTCGATGCAGGCGCGCATGAAGTCGCGGTGCCATTCGTCGAGCTGGGTTACCGGTGTTGCCGCAAGGATTTCCATGGAAAAGGCCAGGTAGGCCTGCAGGTCCAGGGTGCCGTTCAGGTATTCCTGATAGAAGCCATCGTTGCGTTGCTTGTAGGTAACCGGGTCGAGGATGCCGCGCTGGCAAAGGTAGTCACCCCAGGCATGGTCGCTGTCGCCACCGAGGAGGGTATTGTCCAGGTCGAATAAAGCCAGGCGCATCGCGGTCACTCGCATAAGCCACAGGGTAGGCCCGCAGAATACGGAGTTTTCACGCTGCTGCACATAAGCTTGGCGGGCGCGTTGCTGCGCTCGCAAGCTTTGTGGAACAATGCGGTGACATGCGTTTGCGAGGTTGCTGCCGTGATCGACCCGGATGGTTTTCGCCCCAATGTCGGGATCATTCTCACGAATGATGCCGGGCAGGTGCTATGGGCTCGACGGATCAACCAGGATGCCTGGCAGTTTCCCCAGGGTGGCATCAACCCTGACGAGACGCCGGAAGATGCCCTGTACCGCGAGCTGAACGAAGAAGTTGGCCTTGAACGCGATGATGTGGAAATTCTTGCCTGCACCCGTGGCTGGTTGCGTTATCGTTTACCCCAGCGACTGGTGCGTACGCATAGCCAGCCGCTGTGCATCGGCCAGAAGCAGAAATGGTTCCTGCTGCGTCTGGTCAGCAACGAACAACGGGTGCGGATGGACCTGACCGGCAAGCCGGAATTCGACGGCTGGCGTTGGGTCAGCTATTGGTACCCGCTGGGCCAGGTTGTGACATTCAAGCGCGAGGTCTACCGACGCGCCCTGAAAGAGCTAGCACCGCGTCTGCTGACGCGCGACTGACGACGGAGTTCGACCCCGAGCCATGCTCAATACGCTGCGCAAGATCGTCCAGGAAGTAAACTCCGCCAAAGATCTCAAGTCGGCGTTGGGGATCATTGTCTTGCGTGTCAAGGAGGCCATGTGCAGCCAGGTCTGCTCGGTCTACCTGCTCGACCCGGAAACCAACCGCTTCGTGCTGATGGCCACCGAAGGCCTCAACAAGCGATCCATCGGCAAGGTCAGCATGGCCCCCAACGAAGGCCTGGTCGGCCTGGTCGGTACCCGGGAAGAGCCGCTGAACCTGGAAAACGCTGCCGACCACCCGCGTTACCGCTACTTTGCCGAAACCGGCGAGGAAAAATTCGCCTCCTTCCTCGGTGCGCCGATCATCCACCACCGCCGCGTGGTCGGGGTATTGGTCATCCAGCAAAAGGAGCGCCGCCAGTTCGACGAGGGCGAAGAGGCCTTCCTGGTCACCATGAGCGCCCAGCTCGCCGGGGTTATCGCCCACGCCGAGGCTACTGGCTCGATCCGTGGCCTGGGCCGCCAGGGCAAGGGTATCCAGGAAGCGCGCTTCGTCGGCGTACCGGGCTCGCCCGGTGCCGCCGTGGGGCGCGCAGTGGTGATGCTACCGCCAGCCGATCTGGAAGTGGTACCGGACAAGACCGTCGATGACATCGACGCCGAACTGAAGCTGTTCCAGAACGCCCTCGAAGGTGTGCGCGACGATATGCGCAAGCTGTCGGCCAAGCTGGCCACCCAGCTGCGCCCGGAGGAGCGTGCACTGTTCGATGTGTACCTGATGATGCTCGAAGATGCGGCCCTGGGCGGTGAGGTGACCGAAGTCATCAAGACCGGCCAGTGGGCCCAGGGTGCCCTGCGCCAGGTGGTGGGCGAGCACGTCAACCGCTTCGAGCTGATGGACGATGACTACCTGCGCGAGCGCGCCTCCGACGTCAAGGACCTGGGCCGGCGCCTGCTGGCCTACCTGCAGGAAGCCCGCGCGCAGTCGCTGGTGTACGCCGACAACACCATCCTGGTCAGCGAAGAGCTGACCCCGGCGATGCTCGGCGAAGTGCCTGAAGGCAAGCTGGTCGGCCTGGTCTCGGTACTGGGCTCGGGCAACTCCCACGTCGCCATCCTGGCTCGCGCCATGGGCATCCCCACGGTGATGGGCCTGGTCGATCTGCCTTATTCCAAGGTCGACGGCATCGAGATGATCGTCGACGGCTACAAGGGCGAGGTGTTCACCAACCCCAGCGAAGTGCTGCGCAAGCAGTACAGCGACGTGGTCGAGGAGGAGCGCCAGCTGGCCCAGGGCCTGGATGCCCTGCGCGAACTGCCGTGCGTTACCCCGGACGGCCACCGCATGCCGCTGTGGGTCAACACCGGTCTGCTCGCCGACGTGGCCCGTGCCCAGCAGCGTGGAGCTGAAGGGGTGGGGCTGTACCGCACCGAAGTGCCGTTCATGATCAACCAGCGCTTCCCCAGCGAGAAAGAGCAGCTGGCCATCTACCGCGAGCAGCTGGCGGCCTTCCACCCGTTGCCGGTGACCATGCGTACCCTCGACATCGGTGGCGACAAGTCGCTGTCGTACTTCCCGATCAAGGAAGAAAACCCGTTCCTCGGCTGGCGCGGCATCCGTGTCACCCTCGACCACCCGGAAATCTTCCTGGTGCAGACCCGCGCCATGCTCAAGGCCAGCGAGGGGCTGAACAACCTGCGTATCCTGCTGCCGATGATTTCCGGCATCCATGAGCTGGAAGAGGCGCTGCACCTGATCCACCGCGCCTGGGGCGAGGTGCGTGACGAAGGCACCGATGTGCCGATGCCACCGGTTGGCGTGATGGTGGAAATTCCGGCGGCGGTGTACCAGACCAAGGAACTGGCGCGGCAGGTGGACTTCCTGTCGGTTGGTTCCAACGACCTGACCCAGTACCTGCTGGCGGTGGACCGCAACAACCCGCGGGTCGCCGACCTTTACGACTACCTGCACCCGGCGGTGTTGCAGGCGCTGAACACGGTGGTGCGCGACGCCCATGGCGAAGGCAAGCCGGTGAGTATCTGCGGTGAGATGGCCGGTGACCCGGCAGCGGCGATCCTGTTGATGGCCATGGGCTTCGACAGTCTGTCGATGAACGCCACCAACCTGCCGAAGGTGAAGTGGATGCTGCGCCAGATCAACCTGGGTAAGGCCAAGGAATTGCTCACCGAGGCCCTGAGCCATGACAACCCGCAGGTTATCCACAGCTCGCTGCAACTGGCCCTGAAAAACCTTGGGTTGGCGCGGATGATCGGGCCTGGGGCCAATAAAACCCTCTGAGTGTGAGGTGGCCTGTTCCGGCCTCTTCGCGGGTAACCCGCTCCCACAGGTACAGCGCAGCCTTCAGATGCGGCGCAATCCCTGTGGGAGCGGGTTTACCCGCGAAGAGGCCGGAGCAAGCACCGTCAAATTATCAGGCCAGCAACTCAACTTCCCCCAAATGCCCACCAAAGGGCCCGAAACTGCGTTCAACCAGTCGCCTTTTCCCCTGATCATCCACAATCAGCACCGTGCTCGCCCGCGTCCCGTAGTTCTGGCTGGCAATGAACACGCTCGACAGCAGCTTCTCGGTCGCCAACCCCACGCCCGTCTCCGGCAACTCGCCCTCCGGCGCCGGTTCGGCATCGGCCAGCAACGCCAGCAAGCGCTGTGGCTCTGGCGTTTCCAGTAACCCTTCCAGCCCACTGCGCGCCTTCACCAGCTTAGGCCAAGGCGTATCCAGCCCGGCATTGGAAAGCCCGTAAACCCCGGCCTCCAGCAAGCGCGGCGCCGCGTCTCGGGCATGCAGATAGCCCAGCTGCAGTCCATCGCCCACCAGCAGGTTGAACCCTGAATAT
>NZ_JWLN01000042.1:0-41808 GCF_000814065.1 Pseudomonas sp. C5pp
AAAAAACCGCCAAAATTGGCGCGAAATGGTTGGGTTGTTTGTCCAATGTTGGTTACAGAAAACAATGCATTTGCTAGAACATAGTCTTGGTAACTACCGGTCCAAGGCATCTGATTGCTGGGCGCATACCACGCGCCTCCTGTCAAAGGGTCGCCCGCCACAACAAAGGAGTTGGACGCAGGTTGGCCATTCAGCAGCGCCAGGTTAGCGGTGGTGACAAAGGTCCGATTGCCTGCGGCGTCCCGGACCGAGACTCCGTATTGCCCTGGAGCTGCATCCGGCACCCTGTAACTCGCACAGAACCAGTTGATCATCATCGGATACAGGGCAGCCTCCCCATGCCCGGGTTGGTAGTTCCAGGCTTTAAGCCTGAATCCTGTCCAGTTCCCCGGGCTACCTTTCACCGAAAAGTTACCGACCATCATGTAGTCATCGGCATTCAGAAAGACCATGGGTCGTTCATATGTGGTGATCGGCGCAGCAAAGTTCACATCAGCCCATTGAATCTGGTTCTTGCTACCAGGTCCTTGGAAGCCAATGTTGAACCTGCCGTTGTAACGAACCGTTAGCACCTGGTTGATTGAATCGATCTGCGTCCGAATGTTGTTGTTCGCAGCGCGGATGCCATAAGAGCCCGGCGCGGCGAATGGCTCACCACCCGTAGATAGGATCATCACTTGCCAGGTGCGGGTAGAGGGTTGCCGCAGTTGCAGCTGACCCGCCGAGTACCAGGCTTGTGGGCTGCTGGTGTTCTCTCCTCCGTCATACAGTGCATCCACGACCACGAATGACTGCGCTTGGATTTCGGGAATTGAGATGTACTGGTCGAACTCGCCGTTGCCGGTTACCTGCATCATTTTCAGCGACCGCACCGAAGTGATAGTCGTATCTAAGGTGATGGCTCCGGCCGCATCCCGCGTCCGAAGCCCATACAGATCAGCCATCAGGTCATCCTCCCCACTGCCGTCCGTTCCACACCGTTGGCGTCGTACACGTACAATCCGCCATTGTTGAGCAGCGTCGAACCGTTGGCATCCTGCCCCCTCAGCGTGAACGTACCGGCCTTGAAGTTGACCTCCAGCAGCGGAAGGCCTTGGGCGTTCAGGGTCTCCGACCTGATGGTCAGGCCGGCCACCAGTTCCTGGATGAACGCCTTGCTGATCAGGGCGGTGTTCATCATGACCTGTCCGTTTTCCACCACCAGGCCGGCCACGACGTTGCCGTTCAGGCCGTCAATGAACGCCACCCGCTGCGCCATCAGCAGGATTTCGCCCTCTTCACCATTGCTGCCGATGGCGATGCCCGAAACGACCTTTCGGCCGTTCTGGTTCGTCTCGACCTTCACCGTGGTTTGCGCCGACACCCGGCCGTTGATGTCAGCCATGACTTCGCTGACCTGCTGAACGGATGCGTTGGCGTTGCCCATCTGCGCCTGCATCGCTTCAACTTGCCGACCGATGGCTATGCCGTCCTCGATCCGCGCTGATTGCTCGGTCCAGACGCCGACCAAGCTGCCCGTGGCGCCGGCCATGCCGGTGCTGTCGCCTTCCATTTCCGGGTTCACCTGGACATACAGCCCGTCCAGGCGCGAGGCGTGCGCCGACAACTGCTCGCCCTGTTGCTGCACGCTCGATGACACCTGCTGCAAGGCTACCGACGAGGCGCCAGGACCCTGCCGGCCAACCGCAATCCAGTCGATCTCAAAGGCACCGCCCGACAGCGCGCCAACATCGATCCGCAGGCGGGTGATGGTGCTGGTCACCCAGTCGTTCCCACCGGCGAACAGGTTGGCCATGTCCCATTCAACGATGGCGCTCTCACCCACTGCGATGTTGGGGTTGGCCGTCCGAGCGATGTAGCCTCCCGCAAAGCCGTGCCCCGCCGTTTGGTAGAACAGCGAGCTGTCCCAATCCGAGGCGGCGCCCGCTTTGCGGGTGATCTTCATTTTGATCCGGTTGTAGAGCGCGCCGTTGATACTCACGATTGGGCTGACCAAGTTCGGGTCGTTCGCCGTGGCCGTTATGGTCACGCTCCCGGTACCGGCCGCCAGGGTGGCGTTGGTCGCGGTCCAGCCCTCGACGCCGGCATCAAACTGCCAAGTCCCTCCCGGCGCTGCATCCAGGCCGCCGGCACCGATAGCGCCGATGTTGTTGCGCAGCTCGTTGAGGGATTGCCCATGGCTGGTAAGGGTGTCGCCATGCTGGCCCACCGTTGTCGAAACGGCCTGCAGCGCAGCGGCCTCTGCCTTGGTGGCCACCTGCGTCAGCGCGCTGGCCGCCGCCGCCGCCGCGTCCGTGGCCACCTTGTCGGTCACCGACAGCCAGGCCGAGCCGTTCCAGCGTTTCGGCGTGTTGGCGTTGCCCGTGGCGTCGATCCACAGGTTTTGCGCCAAGCGCTTGTCCGCAGCCGGCGCAGCCGTGCCGTAGATCACCTCACCCTTGGCGCCGGCCGCCGTCGCGGCCGCCTGGGCGGCTTGCTGGGCGGTACCGACGTTCTGGTTGGTAACGGTCAGGTTGTTTTCCAGCTTGGTGAGTGCCGCGCCCTGCGAGGACTGACCTGCCTCGTTCTGCTCCACGCGGGCCGTAATGGCCTGCATGGCCGTCGCCTGACTGGCTGCGGCCTGCTCGGTCGACGGCCCGTAAGCCGTGGCTACCGCGCCTTCCTGGAACTGAACGTTGTCCATCTCGGACCAGACGGCAACGGTGGTCGACCCACCGTTCAGTACCCGGCCTGCCCACACCGTCACCGACACCGTGTCTGCCGGGGCGGTGGCCAGCAACACGAAGCGGCCATAGTCGGCGGTCAGCGTGTGCAGCGCTACCGGGGCGCTCAGCACGGCGCCGGCAGCGTCCCTAAACTGCAGGTACTGCCGGAATGCCACCCCCGGGGTGCCCCGGGCGAACACGCTCAGCGCATACTGCGCGCCGGGCCTGGCCTTCGGCCTGACCACGTTGTCGCCGCCATAGGCTAGGTCGACATACCCCCCCGCAGGAAGTGCAGGATGCTCCACGCGCTGGGCCTTGGTGCTCTGCGCCAAAGGCGAATCCACCATCGACGTCACGGTGCCGGCGACCGTGGCCCCGACGTTCCAATACTTGGCCCGGGCCGCCGTGGCCAGCTCTTCAAACGACGAGTTGGCCAGCAGGTTGTCCCCGCCGACGTTGCCGATCTGGCCGGTCAGCTGGGTCAGCGCGGTGCTCTGGCTGGTCAGGGTTGTGCCATGGCCTTTGACTTCGGTGTCCAGCGCTTGCAGCGCGGTGGCGTCGGCCTTGAGGTCCACCTTGGCCAGCGCGCTTGCCGCTGCCGCCGCCGCATCCGTGGCCACCTTGTCCGTCACCGCCACCCAGGCCGTGCCGGTCCAGCGTTTCGGCGTGTTGGCATTACCGGTGGTGTCGATCCAGATATTCTGCGCCAGGCGCTTATCAGCGGCGGGCGCCGTTGACCCGTAGATCACCTCGCCCTTGGCGCCGGCCGCCGTCGCAGCGGCCTGAGCGGCTTGCTGGGCGGCGGTGACGTTCTGGTTGGTGGTGGTCAGGCTGCTGCCCAGCGCGGTAGTTGCCGCTGCGTTGGCTTCATCCGCACTGATCCGG
Organism: Pseudomonas sp. C5pp; assembly: GCF_000814065.1. NCBI lineage: Bacteria > Pseudomonadati > Pseudomonadota > Gammaproteobacteria > Pseudomonadales > Pseudomonadaceae > Pseudomonas > Pseudomonas sp. C5pp. The sequence continues at coordinate 3,591 of NZ_JWLN01000042.1, forward strand.
GCAGTGCGCTCATCAGTCACCGAGGCCACAGAGGCCGACGGGGCGACCTGGCCAGCCGCGATCCAGTCAACCTCAAACACATCACCAGTCGTGTTGCCCAGCCACAGGTAGAGCTGGGTGATGGTGTTGTTCACCCAGTCATCACCACCCGCCGTCAGCTGCGACATGTCCCAGTCCAGCACCACGCTTTGCCCCACGGCCAAGCCGGGGTTGGGAATGACTTTGCGGTATGCCGTGGATGAAGAGTGCCCAGCCGTGGCATAAGTCACCTGACCAAGCCAACCGCTGCCGGCACGCCGGGTGATCCGGCAGCGGATACGGTCCTGCTCGCGCCCCTTGAGGGCAAGCACAGGCGAGTTGATGCAATAGCTGGCAGCGCTCGGGGTCACGCTCAAGCGACCGTTTTCAACGGCCAGCGTGCAATTGGTGCCCGTCCACCCCTCCGCAGTGGTAGCAAATCCGTAGTTGAGCGCGGTATCAAACCCACCGGACTGAGCACGCACAGTGGCGATCTGCTCGGCCAAGGCGCTGTCTGCGGTAGTCCGCGCCGTGGCCTCGGTACCAATCGCCGCCGTGTTCGCCGCCGTGTTCGCCGCCAGGGTGTCAATCTGCCCGGCCATGGCGCTGTCAGCGTTGGTGCGCGCCGTTTTCTCGGCCTGAATCGCCGCCGCGTTGTCGCCGGTGGTGGCGGTCAGCACCTCGATTTTCTGCGTCAGCGCTTGGTCACCGCTCTGGCGCGCCGTGGCCTCGGCGGTCATCGCCGTGCCCCGGGCCTGCGCCTCAGCCAGCAAGCCCTGCGCACGCGCAGCGGCTTCGGCATCGATCTTCTGCGTGCGGGTCTGCGCCTCTGTCGCCAAGTCCTTGGACCGCTGCAGGGCCTCAGCGGCCACCCGCTGCGCCACGCTACCGGCCATGGTCGGCGGGCCATCGATCAAGTCGATGCGCTTGAACAGATCCTGCCCCAGTGCCCCCTTAACAATGTCTTCGGTCACCAGCTCCAGGTACTCGCTGGCATCGCTGCTGGAACGCCCGGCCAGCCAGCTGGTCCACGGACCGACGTTGCCCGAGGTGTCCACCAGGCGCGCCCGGAAGAACTTGATGATGCCCGGGGCCAGGCCGGTGAGTTCGTAGCCGCGCTGCGGGTACGGGTACATGCCCAGCAGCTGGGCACCGGTCTCCTGGCCCTGCTGGTTCTGCTGAACCTCGACATAGCGGGTGTCGTCGGCGCCGGCCGGGAAGGTCCAGGCCAGGCCGATGGCATAGGGCAGCGGCGAGGCGGTGAAGCTGGCCAGTGCCGGCGGCGCGCCTTCCTTGCCGCTGAGCACGGTTTCGTCGCTGTACGCCGGCAGACTCGACACCTCCAGCGGGTTGATGGCTCGCACCCGCACCGTGTAGCGGCCGGCATAGATGCCCGGCACCTCAAAGCCCAAGGCCGAACTGCGCGGCGCGGCGATCCAGGCGCCCGAGTCCTTGCGCCACTCGGCGCTGTAGGCCGTCGCCCCCGGCGCCGCTTGCCACTCGGCGCGCAGGGTGGTCACCGCCAAGCCCTGCTCGGTGCGGGTGTAGCTGCTCAGCTTGACCCCCTCCGGGGCCTGCTGGGTGCGCGCCGGCACCACGCTGATAGGCCGAGACTCCAGGCGCGTACCGCTGTCGACCTGATCGTACTTGCCGGGGTCGTTCATCATCCCCGAAATCGTAAACGTACTTCCCGAGCGCGACACTTTGGTCACGCGGTACTGCTGAATCACCAGGTCAGACGATTCGATACCCCACTGCGCCTGTGCCCGGGGCGGCTCGGAAAAGTCCGCCGTTACGGTAACGGTGCGCCCGGCGACGGCCTGCACGGTGCGCGCCTCGGCCTTGCCGCTGGGCAAGTTGACGATGAGGCGGTCACCGGCTTTGATCTGCACATTGCGGTCCAGGGTCAACTGTCGGCCGGCCGCGCTGCTGATCCGCCCGCCCAACTGGCGACCGGCCAACAAGGCGTCGGCCACCCCGATGATCCGCCCCGGCTTGGGAATGTAGCCCTCCAGGCCGGTGCTGAACGTGACTCCCCGGTCCACGCTGTTGGTCAGCAGTAGCCAGCGGCCTCGGCGGTTGGCCTCGCTCTGGCGGGTACAGCCAATCGCCGTGATTTCGGTCTGGTTGAAGTTGTAGCGGCGAATCAGCGCGGGTATCGATACCGGCTCCGGCTCGCTCTCATAAGCGTTATCCGGGTTGTCCCAGCTGACCAGCGCCGAGGAATAGCGGGTGCGCTCGGACTGCCCGGTGTACTGGAACTTGCCCTCGGTGACGTTGGAGCGGCTGAACACAAATTCCACATCCGACGGCTTGTCGGCCTGGAACACCATTTCGCTGCCGCTCCAGTACGAAATGCCCCGGAAGATCGCCGCGATGTCGCGGATCACCGTCCAGGCGTCGGCCCGGCTCTGGATGTACACGTTGCAGGTAAAGCGCGGCTCCTGGCCGCCCTTGCCATCGCTGACCCGCTCGTCACAGTAACGGGCGATTTCGTACAGCTCCCAGCGGTCCACCTTGGTCATGTCCAGGCGCCGGCCGAGGCCGAAACGCTTGTTCAGGATCAGGTCATACAGCACCCAGGCCGGGTTGTCGGTGAACGCCCATTTGAACGTGCCATCCCAAATGCCGGTGTAGGTGCGGCTGGCCGGGTCGTAGTTGTTCGGCACGCGAATGACGCGCATGTCGGCCTCGACCGACACCTTCGGGATGTTCTGGAACTGACTGGCGTCAAACTCGATGTAGAGCAAGGCAGTGTTGGGGTAGCGCAGCTTGGCGTCGATCACCTCGGTGATCGCCTCGACGCGCATGGTGTCGGCCACTTCGTTTTTGTTTTCGCTGTTCGGGGTAAGCCGGCGCACCCGCAGGCTCCAACCCTCGGTCGACTTGGGCAGGTCGATGCGGTGCGAGCGCTCATACTTGGAAGTGGTCTTGTCGTTGAGGGTGGCGGTCAGTACCTCCTGCCACCCGCCGTCGTGAACCGCCAGGTCAATGGCGTAGTCGATGCGGTAGCCCACCACATCGCCGTTGCTCAAGCGCTCCTGCAGGGTGGGCCAGGACAGGCGCACGCGGGCGGCAGAAAGCTCGGGGTTGGTGAGGCTGCGTACCCACGGGGTGTCGCTGCGCAGTTCCACGCCTACGCTGGTTTCGTTTTCGACCGCCGGCAGGCCGGGAATGTATTCCTGATGCTGGGTGCCAGGGCGGAACTCCCATTTCACCCCGGGGAAATTCTCGGTGCCGTCGACCGCAATCAGCGGCGTGCCATCAAGGAAGATCCGCCGACCGTCAAGGTTGCCGGCCCATTCCCCTTCGCCCAGGGCAAACAGCAGCTTGGCCCGGGCGACCGAGCGCACCGAATCCGGCGCTTCGACCGGGGTATGTACTTTCTCCGCGCCGCCCTTGCGGCCCTGCACCTGAGGCTTGCGCGCCGGCTTCGGCACCACCGGCGCCTTGGCTTCGGTCGAGGCCGTCACAGCGCCGCTACGGCGCGCTACGCGCTTGGCCGTGGGTTTGCCTTCGCCGGTTGCTTTCGGCGCGCTGGCAGCGGCCTTGCGCTTGCGTGGGGTAGGTTTGCGTTCTGCTTCGGCCATGTCGTTTCCTTCGGGCACAAAAAAACCGGCCTGAGCCGGTTTCGGGTGGATGCTGATCGCGGGTTACATCTTGTCTTCGGGGTGGATGCCGCCGGATATCAGCGCACCGCCGACAAGACGGCGGCCATAGCCGACCGCCACGGGGTTGCCTTGGGCCACGGTGGTGACTGCACCGCCAAAGGCATAGGATGGGGTGTTTTCGGCCTGCTCCTTGGTGTTCAGGCCAGCCGCCTGCGGCGACAGCATGGACACCACCCCGCCGGCCATCATGCCGACACCGGCGGCCCCCAAGGCAAAGTTTCCGGTCATGATCCCGCCGACCACCATGATCGCGCCCAGCACGGTCTGGAACAGCCCGGACTTTTTGCTGCCGGTCATCACCGGCGCAATGCGGATATCCGCTGCACCGGCGCCAAAGTCCAATTCGGCCTCGGGTAGGTTGCGCCGACCGACAAACACCGCATAGACCAGGCCGCGCTCCCGGCTGGTCTCCAGAAAGGCGCGAAAGCCCGGCACCTGCGCCGCCAGGGCGCGCATAGCCTCACGCGGCGAGGCCACCGCTAGGCGGTACTCACGGCCGAAACGGGCGCCGAGCACGCCATACAGGCGCACGCTGCGCAGCACCGGGGCCGCATTAGTTACCCGCATTGCCATGGGCAAGCTCCTTGTGGCGTAGGGTCAGAATGGTGCGCTCCTGCCAGTAACCGCCATACACCGCCCGCTCGCTCAGGCGGCCATACAGGTGATGGATCATCAGGCCATCACCGAGGTAGACGGCGGCGTGGTTCGGCTCCGGGGCCTGCACCTGCATGACGATCATGTCACCCGGCTGCAATGGCCCGGCGACCGGCACAAAACCCGCATCGGCGTAGAGCGTCATGTAGAGGTTTTCGCCACGGGTCCACCACTCGTCCGCCCGCGCATAATCGGGCAGCTCAATGTCGCGCTCCTGCTTGTGCCAATCACGCACGATCGCATAGCAGTCCCACACGCCGTGCACGAACGGCCGCCCCACCAGCGGAACAGGCGCGCCAGTGGGCACGATGGTGTTTAGATCGCCCTCGGGCCAGCTCAGGATGTGCCAGGGCAGGCCGCTGACCTCGCAGGAAGCGCGGTCATGGTCGCTGGCCCGGCTGGAGCCGTCCGGGTGGGAATGGACAATGCCGATGATGGTGCCAATGTCCTCCGCCTCAGCGTAGTCCTGGGGGTCCAGCTGGAATTGCTCGTTGGGGTTCTGTGCCAGGTTGGCACACGGCACGTAGGCATGCCGGCGGCCGAGCTGCACCACCAGGCCGCACGCCTCGCGGGGATACTCGCGGGCGGCATGTGCCGCTACTGCCTTGAGAATGTGCTTACGCATAGGGTCAGTTCCTCAGCAGCCCGGCGGCCGGAAAGCCGCCGAAGGGCAACGGGTTGTTGGCACCGAAGCGCGCTTTGCAGTCGCTCAGCCGTCCACCGCAGGCGTCCTTGGCCGGATCATCGGTGGGATTGCCGTCCTCATCGCTCACCGCCGGGCCGGTGTAGCCGCAATCGGCGCCGCGATACTCGTTACGCAAACACCACTCGCACATGCTGTGGATGATGCGCGCCGGGATTTGCTGGCCGTTGGAGTCCGCCGGCGAAGCCAGCTCCCAGGCCACCCACTCGCCGTCCTCGCTGACCTTGGCGTCGATATCCCAGTACTGCACCCGCTCTTCCAGCGGGTTGGCCTCGGGGTTGCCGGCGGCAAAGTTGCGCGCATCCAGGTAGTGGGCGAAGGTGTTACGGATGGTCACCCGCGCTTGCGCCAGGTCGTCAAACGCCAGGCACAGCGCGGAAATCGACGCATCCAAATTGCCCACAGTCAGGGTCGGCCGGGCGGCCGGCCCATCAGTGGAAATATCCAAGCCCTCGATCTTGGCCGGCCAGGACTTGTATTCCTGCCCCTGCCACCAGATGGACTTGGCCTGCAGCTCGGCGCCGGCATCGAGTGCGGCCCGAATTTCGTCCGGGGTGTGTTTGACCAGTGTGCTGTGGAAATACAGCACATCGCCGCCAAAGGCAGTGCAGTCGACTTCAAACAGCTGGATTTCGTCGCCCGGGTTGAGGCCCTGAACGTCTGCGGTAAAGCCCATGCGGCCCCCTAAGGATGGAATGCGGTGGTGAAAGTCACGGTCAGCACGTAGAAGTCGCCGCCCTTCGGCTCGAAGCCAATGCCGGTGGTGTAACGGAACAGACCAAGCTCGCCGGCCGGCGGGGTCCAGGCAAACGCCTTACCGCCGCGATGCCGGCGCAGAAAGTCGCGGATCGGCTGCACATAGGCCAGGCGCCCGGCAAAGGTCAGCGGCCAGGCCTCGGAGACGGCGTTAATGCCCTCGCCGGCGACCTGGCTGTAACCGTCGCCGTAGTCGTTTTCCCGCAGCCGCTGGGTTTCCTCACCGGTGGCGATGTTGCGGGCGTTCCAGGTGAATTGTTCAAGTGCCATGGGGTGTCCTATCGCTTGGTGATGGCCCGGCGAATGGTGCCGCCATCCGACAGGTCGCGGGCCAGCAGGCGGCGATACAGGTTCTCAACGAACTTGCCCAGCTCAGAACCGAACTGTTCCAGGCCGGCCGGCGCCTGCGTGCTGGCCGCCCCACTGCCGTCAATGGTGATGTGCACAACCACCGGCGCGCCGCCCGCCGAAGCGGCTGCTTTGCCGGCCTCGGCCGTGGCCAGAAAGTTCTTCAAGTCACCGTTGGTGCGCCGATCGACCACCCGTTCGCCTTGATCCAGCAACCAGGTGCCTTCACGCGGGATGTTGTCGATACCGTCGTGCGCCATACCGGCCAGGCTAGTGGCGGCGATCATGCCGACCGAGGCATAGCCCATACCACGCACCAGGGACGCGGCCGGGATACCCATGATCGGCCCAAGCTCCAGGGCCTTGGCCGCTGCCGTCTCGGTAGAAATGATCGCCTGCGCAATGCTCGCCGCCTTGCTGGCCAGGAACAGCACCTTGTAGGCCGTTGAGCCTTCCTGCCCCATCTGCGTCAGCATGTCCGCCGCGTTACTGGTAACGTCCGCGAACATGCCCAGCGTGGCGACCTTGTACGCGCTGCCCAGGCTGGTCATGCGGTCGTTATTAGTCTTGGTGATGGCCGCGACGTTATCGGCGTACTGCTGTTCGTTGATCAGCTTTTCGGAGAGGAACGTTTTCTGCCGCTCCAGCTCCTTGGCCTGCCACTTCTCCAGGTCCGCTTGGGCTTGGGAAACCTTGACCAGCTCGCCCGCCGCACCGCCCACCGTGGCATCCAGGCCGCTGAACTTCGGCGCCTTGGTGATGGCCGCCTTGCTGAACTGACTGGTGGCCTTGTCGTACTGCTCCGGGGTGACGCCGCCGGCGGCCTGTGCTTCCTTGAGCAAGCGCACCCGCTCACGCATTTGCGTCAGTAGCTTCTGCTCGGCCGTTTCCGATCCGGCAATCAGTTCCTTGTAGGCCTTCTGCGCGTCCAGCGCATCCTTGGCTGTGGCCGCCCGTTCCAGCTCCGTTTTCTGTAGCGCGGTCAGGCCTTTCAGCTCGCCTTGGGTCGTCTCGTAACGCACCTTGGCCAGCTCGGTGGTGGTGCCATGCACCGCTGCCTGCTCCTGCAGGGTGCGCAGCTGCCGCTTATACGCATCGTCCAGCTGCTTGGCCTTGCGCTCGGCCGCCTCGCTGGCCTGCTTGCTCTGGCGCGCGGATTCCTCGCGGGCCTTCTTCGCGATGGCCTCAGCATCCGCTGCCTTGGCCGCCGCACGGGCCTGCTCGGCCAGCTTGCGGCCGGCCTCGGTGTCGTCCAGGCCATCGGCCTTGATCGCCCGGTTAACCTCGCCCAGCTCGCTCGGGTCTTTGAGCTTGGCCGCCTGTTCGGTGTAGTTGGCAATGCGCTTTTCCCACGCGCTGATGGTGGTCTGACTGGGCGGCTGGATGCTGTTCAGCCCCTGACCAACCCCCTCGGCCGCCGTCTTGGCGCCCTCCATGACGCCATTGAGCGTACTGATCTGGTCGCCCAGCACGCTGACTTGGCCAATGGTGTCGGCGTACTGGCCGGCCAGCTGCTGCAGGGTGGAGCGCACTTCCTCGTTCGGCTGAATGGTGTTGGCCAGGTTCTGCGTGGCCTGATCCACATCGATCCCGCCGGCGATGCTGCGCCGGAAGTTGGCTGCGGCCGCTGTTCGCTGGTACTGGTTGGCCCCGAACCGCTGCCCGCCGGCGTAGTCACCGGATGGCCCCTGCGCGACCGCCTGCATTTCCTTGACGATCGCTGCCGCTCGGGTCTTGGCTTCCTCCTGCTGCTCGAGCAACTTGGCCAGGATCGGGCGACGCTGGGCATTGCCCAGTTCCTCCCACTCCTTGCGCAGTTCCGCGATCGGCCGTTTCAGGTCGGTGGCCGCCGTGTTGGCCGCGTCGGCGTTGGAGCTGAACAGCAGGAAGCCGGCGGCGGTGCCGGCGACCAGGGCGGCCAGGCCGACCGGCCCGCCCAGTAGCGACAGCAGCCCGGCACCGGCCCGGGCGCCAAGGGACGCGGCCGCCGCGTTGGCGGTCTGCGCTGCCGTCAGCGCGGTGGTGGCCTCCAGCTCGGCCAGCTTGGCCGCCGTCAGCGCCCGGGATGCCGCCGCCGCTTCCACCGTGCTGGTGGCGAACGCCACCCGGCGCTGTGCGGCGATTACATCCGCCTGGGCTACCCGTAGCGCCATGGCCGCCGAATCCATCTGCGCGGCGGTCCGGCCAATCTCGGCCGAGGCCGCCGCCCGGGACGCGCTGACCTGTGCCCGCAGAGCGCTGACCGCCTCCAGCGAACGCCGGGTCAGGAACGTCACGCCGGTGGCCGCAGCGCCCGCAGCCAGCAAGTCCAGGTTGTTGCCGGCCAAGGTCAGGGCTGACGACAGCGCTTGCGTGCTGCCGGTCGCCCCGTCCATGCCGCCCACCCAGGCCTGCAGGGCGTTTTTCAGCGTGGTGAAGCCCGAACTGACCGAGCCGGGCATCTGTTTGTATTCTTCGCGCAGCACGCCCAACTGGCTGATCAACGCCGGCACGACCTTATCAATGGTCAGCTTGCCATCGTCGGCCATGCCCTTGAGTTCACGGCGTTGCACGCCCATACCAGCCGCCAGGGCGCGGATGATCCGGTCACCGCTTTCGTTGACGGCGTTGAATTCCTCGCCGCGCAGCACGCCTTGGGCGAGCGCCTGCGCCATTTGCGTCACGACCGAGCCGGTTTCCTCGGCACTGGCCCCGGACACCTGCAGACCGGTGGCCAGCACCTCGGTCAGCTTCACCGCATCGTTCGAGGTGTAGCCGAATTCGCGCAGCGAGGCGGCCGAGCGGGAGAACAGGTTGGCGTTGGAGCCGAACGCGGTCCCGGTCCTTTGCGAGATTTCAAAGATGGCTTTCTGGTTGTCCAGAAAATCGGCCTGGCTGGCCGACGCCAGCTTGAGCCGCGCATTCACCGAATTCCAGTCATCGGCCATGGCGATGATGCTGCCGGCGGCCAGCGCACCGGCCATGGTGCGGAAGTAATCCCCCGCCGTGGCGGTCAGGCCCTGCAGAGCGCCGTTCTGCGCTTCAATCGCCGCCTGCTGGGAACGCCACCCGGCCGCCGCTTCGCGGTTGCCCTGGGCGATGGTGCGTAGATACCCCTGGCCCATCCGGCTGGCCCGCGACATTTCGCGCTGATAGGCGCTGGTTTCGGCCGAGACGCTGACCACCAGGGATCGCAAGGTTTGCCCTGCCATGTGCAACCCTCAAAAAAAGGCCCGCTCAAGGCGGGCTGTCGTTACTGTCACGTGGGCTGTCTTGCTCGTTACTGCGGTCAATCGCAGCGCGGCCCTGCAGGTAGGCAAAGAAGGTGTCTGCCGGCGATTCTTCCGGCTCGTCGTCTTCCTGCTCCGGGCGCTGGCTCCACGGCGGCAGCATGTCCACGGCGCTCACTTTCATCCCCGCCGCCTGCAGCGGCGCAGCCGCCATCATCGCGGCCAGCACATCGCCACGGGCGTCACTCAAGGGGGACTGCTGATCGAAGGCGCGCCAGAGGAAATATTCCTCAGCTGGCATGTCATCCAGCTCGCTCAGGGTGCGCCCCAAGCGCAGGGCAAGCGCCATCTTGAACGCCAGGCCAGACTCCGCCGTCAGGCGTTTCCCGCGTCGGCTACCGGGTCGCTGGGCTGCTCATCGGTGCCGACCTTGACGCCGCTCAGGGCGAAGATGCGGGCGACCAGCGCGTCATGCACATGGGTGAAGTTCTGCGCGACTTCGGCAATGTCCTGGGCGCGCTGGGCGCTGCCGGCCGGGGCGAACACCGGCGACCGCTTGGCATCGCGCAGGGTGGTCACCAGCAGGTAAGCAAACAGCGCCCGGGTGCCGTAGGGCTTCCACGACTCGTCCAGCGGATCGGCCGGCGGCAGTTCTTCGCCCTCTTCCAGCGGCACCGGCGACAGCGCCTGGGCCATGCGGCTGTATTCCGACCACTCGCTCAGGGTCAGGCCGCGCAGGTAGACCGACTGGCCCCACTCAGGCACCGCCACCAGCTCGCTGCGCAGGTTGCGTTCCAGGCTCACCGCCGAAGCGCGAACCGCGTCAGCCAGGGTGTGGCGGCGAAACAGCCAGTTCAGACACTTCATGCACCACCCCCGGCCGGGGCCGCATCCCACTTCACTTTGCCGGATACGCGCACCGAGAACGTGGCGGCCAGCGTGCCGCCGGCGGCGGCCTTGTAGGTGTACTGCTTGACGAAGCCAATGAAACGGCCGGTACTGCCGTCGCGGTGCGTGATGCGCCAGGCGCGGTTTTTCTTGTCGTCTTCGGCCTTCATCATCTCTTCATGGGACTCGGCACCCTGCGCCCAGTTACCCGCGAACGAGACGGTCGCGCCGTCCGACAGACCACCCTCGTATTCCTTGGCCTCACTGGCAAAGGTGGTGGTTTCGTTCTCGTCGGCCTGGCCGCCTTGCAGGTCGATATCCTTGATGGTCGCGCCGAGTTCGACATACACCAGGTCGACGGCCGCCGGGTCAACGGCCTCCACCTTGGTCATGCCCAGTTTCAGCTCCAGGGCCGTTTGGCTTTTCGATTTTTTACCAGCCATAAGGTGTTACTCCAGGGGGGTAAGGGTGAATTCCCAGCCGATCCCGTACAGGCCGGCTTCGTGGTCGTCAGGGACGCGCTGAGCGCCGGCACAGCCGAAGCCCTCGGCGCCACTGCGGGTGGCTTCCTGCAGCAGCGCCTGAGCGGTCTCCAGGGCCTGTACGTGGTCGTCCGACCAGCACATAACCTGCACATTGGCGTCACCGCCGCCGTCAGGTCCGGACAAGGTGAAGCTCAGGGGCTGACTGACGATGGTGTAAACGAGGTAAGGCTTTTCGGCGCCTTCCGGGGCAACACCCGGGAACAGGCGCCCGTCCACCAGCGGCGCAAGCCGGGTGTAAAGGTGGGTTTCGATCATGCTCAATTGAGTCCTGTGATGGCCTTGTCGATGCCTTCGGCCAGCTTGCTGATAACCGCGCCCTCGATCTGCGACAGCGAGCTATCCCAGGTCGGCCGGATGTACGGCCGCGCAGCCATGTTTACAGTGCCCAACTCCAAGAATCGCCAGTAATGCGGGGCGTCCTTGTCGCTGCGCGGCGCTGACACCCGCACGCCGGCCACCACCTCGCCGGGCGTTTCCGAACGTCTGGCCACACTGGCCACGGTGCTGCGCTTAAGTCGCCCCGTGCGGAACGGCGCCGAGGCGCGCACCTTGTCCCGGGCCACTCGCGCACCGGCCGCGACGGCCTGCCGGCTGACCTTGTTCTGCAGGCCCTTTTCCAGGCGCAGGAAATCGTCGGCCAGGTCATCCAGGCCAGTGAAGTCAATGTGCATCAGGTCTTCGCCGTGGTGGTCATGAGGGTGGTGTAACCACGGCGTGGCCGGTCCGGTAGTGGTGCCACTACGTCGTAGGCCTGACCGTCGTTACGCGTAACGCGCAACCCGGCCCGCAGGTGCGGGGCACTGCGCATGATGAACTGCATGGTGATTTCCGAGCGCTCCGCGTCGGCCGCCAGGTACTGCCGGCCGCTGACCGCGACGGCCTCGGCCCACGGCGTGGCGAACTGCACCCAGGCCTTTTTGGGCTGGCCGGTGGGGCCTTTGACTTCCTCCGACCGAGACAGCCTGACCCGCTCATTGAGGCTCATAAGCTGTACCAGCGGTAAGGGTCAGTGAGGAAGCGATACCCCAGGGGAATCTCGCTGGTGATGTTGCCGATGTTGACCGCCGTGGGGTTGTCGAACCAATGCGCCACCATCATCAGGATGGCCAGCTGAATATCCTCGCCAGCCTGCAGCGCATTGGCCGGCGCATCGTCCGGCAGGGGTTCATCAGGCGGATACAGCACGCGCTTGGTACCAGCCTCCACAGCGCGCACGGCGGCCCGTGCGTACAGCGAAAGCTGGTTGTCCAGGGAGCTATCCTCGGGCTCAAGGCGTGCCTGGATACGCAACTGCTCGGGCGTCCAAAACACTTTGCTCATGCACAAAAAAACCCGCTTGCGCGGGCCGCCTCCCAGGGGTTGGTATCAGGCCGCCGCTTGCTGCAGCATCTTCACGGCCTCATGGTTCTCCAGCAGGCTGCCCACGCGCTTGGTGGTGTAGAAGCCCACATACGGCTTGTTGGTGTAGGGATCGCGCAGCACGCGGGTGCCGATGCGGTCGATAATGGTGTACGCCCGCTTGAAGTTGCCGAACGCCAGGGCCTGCGCGGCAGCCGCGATGTCAGGCATTTCCTCGTTCTCGGCAATGCCGTAGCCCAGCAGGATCGACGGCGCGCCCTCTTCCAGGCCAGGGCGCCACAGGTAGTTGCCCTCGGCATCCTTGAGCAGGCGGCAGGCCATGACCGACAGGCCGTTCATCATCCACTTGGCACCGGAACGGTACGGCTTGCGCAGGGTGTAAATCAGCTTGATCAGATCGTCAGCGCTCAGGCCGGTGCCGCCGGCCAGCAGGTGCTGCAGCTTACCGAAGGTACGCTCGGCATCGCTCTTGGCCTCGGTGCCGTGGGCAAACAAGCCTTTGGGTTTCTTGACGCCATCACCGTAGCTGAAGCCGGCTTCTTCCTGCTCGGAGAACGACACGTTAACCCCCGAGGCCAGCCAGGTCTCGGGATTGAAAAACGCGTCGTCGAGCATGCCCTGGGTGGCCTGCGGGTTGGCGTACAGCTCGCCCCAGGTCGGCGCGATCGGCTGCAGCTTGGGGGTACCCGTCGCTGGGCGCGCGTCAGTTTCACCCACCCAGCCGGAGGTGGTGCCGCCGAGGTCGACCAACTTGCGGTAACCGGTACCGCCCTGGCTAATCACGTTGCACTCTTGACGCATCACCACGGCGTCATGGGCCAGCTCGGCCAGTTGGCGGTCCAGGTCCTCCGGTACCGCGTAGCCACCATCCTCGTCGGTGGCGGTGTTCAGCGCCTTGCGCTCCAGTTCGCGCAGGTCATCCTCGCGCCCCTTGCGGATGAAGGCGCCGAATGCACTCTTGTGCTCGGCCACATCCTTGGAATCGCCACCGCCACCGCCAGGGCGGTTCTGCTTGGCCAGGATGGCCTCCAGCTGGCCCTTGAGGCCGTCCAACTCGGACAGCGTGCCGTTGATCTTATCAACGGACTCGGCCAGCTTGCTCTTTTCCTGGGCGATGCCGTCCAGGCGCTGGTCGTTTTTCTGTTTGAACTCTTCGAACTTGGCGCCCAGTTCCTGGGCAACCTGAGCGATATCTTGATTATCAACGGGCATGGCGAATCCTTGTTATTTCAGGGTTTGAATGAGGTGCTGCATGGATTTCAGCGCCACGGCGTTGCGCTGTTCGGTGGGTTGCTGCAGGGCGCTGTAACCCGACGCCAGGAAGCTCTTGGCCTGCGCCGGGGTGAGGCCGACAGAGCACAGGGCGTGCTCCAGCTGTTGCTCAGTGGGGGTCTGCCCCTTAGCCAGCATCGACTTGACGTCAGTCACCGACGCCGCCTCGTTCATGGCGAAGGTCACCACCGACACCTCCCACAAGGTGATTTTCTTGAGCAGGTAGGCGCCTTTGACGCTGTCCCACTCCCAGTCATCCAGCGTGTAACCGATGGATAGGCCGGTCACGCTGCCCGCTTTCATGTGGGCATACGCCCGGCGGGCCAGCGGGTCATCATCAATCAGCAATTTGCCTTTGACGAACAGGCCGGTTTCGTCCTCCTTCATGTCGAGGTGCGGGCCAATCGGCTCATGGGTTTTGTGCTGCCACAGCACCGGCGGCAGCTTGTTTTTGGCTTTCCACTCCGCCAGTGATGCGGCAAATGCTCCCGGCATGACGATATCGGAGCCGTAGTCCTTGACCCCGAACACGGAGCCGTACCCCTCGAACTCGCCGGCTTCTGACAGCTGCTTGAGTTCAAAGGGAACATGCATTTTCTTAAGCACTGTTGTTGCCCTCTGGCTTGGTGGTCATGTTCATCGGCGTCAGGTAGATATCGCCGCCAGGGCGGGGGTTTTCGTCTTCCTTGGCCAGGCAATCGTTGGGCGACCACATGCCCCAGTTGATGCCTTGGGCGTAGGCTTCCAGGCGGGACTTGAGGTCGCCGCGCAGCAGCGCTGCCGTGTTGAACTTGGCGAAATGGGTTTCGCGTTCCTTGTCGGTCAACAGGCCGACTTTCACCCGCCCTTCAATGCGGGTGAGGATCGGCACCAGGGCGTTGTTGAGGAAATCCGCACCTTGGTGCTCGATGTTGGAAAAGGTCGCTTTCTCCAGGTCGCCCACCATGTGCGGCGGGATGCGGAACAGGCCGCAGATTTCCGAACGCTGGTATTTGCGGGTTTCAAGGAACTGGCTGTCTTCCAGGTTGAGGCTGACCGGTTTCCAGCTCAGGCCCATTTCCAGGACCATGGGTTTGTGCGCGTTGGTGAGGCCGCCATGCTCATCGTTGAACTGGCTTTTCAGCCGGGCAAACGCCTCGTCGGTCAAGGCCTTGTCGGTACTCAGCACCCCACTGGTGACCGCGCCGTTTTCGAACAACTGCGCGCCATGGGCTTCGGTCGACAACCCCAGGGCGATCGCCTGGCGGGCATAGGCCACGGGGTTCAAACCGGTGTAGCCGTCCAGGGTGAACAGGCGCACATGCCATATTTTGTCCTGCCCTAGCGTCTCGATGCGCCCGTCACGCCAGGTAACGTCATAGACCAGCTCCCACTCGCTGGTCAGGCGCGGCCTGACAGAGCCGGGGTCCATCGGCAGCAGCTCCTGCAGATTGCCCAGGACGGACACCTTGTAGGCGTAGAAGTTGCCGCGCAGGTTGAGGCACACCACCAGCAGCTCCCAAAACTCCTGGGCGGTCATGTAGCCGTTCGGGGCCACCTGCAGAATCTGCCCAAGTTTGTTACCCGTAACGGCCTCGCGCATCTTGCCGTTCTGCTTGTACAGCTTGCAGGGCAGCATGCCGACCGACTCGGCCAGCACACGCACGCAACTGAACACGGTGGACAGCTGCATCGCGCGCCGTGGCGTGATGCGCTGGCCAGCGAACTGACCGCCATAGGCCTCCATGTAGGCGCTGATCTTCTCGGGCGTATCCAGCGGACCGCCGCTCTTGCGGCGCAGGTTATGGAACATCAGCCATCACCCCGCAGCGCCGCCAGGAACGACACGACCATCAGCAGGCCGCCCACCACCATCAGGGCCACGGGGCCGCCGTACTGCAGGCGCACCCCCTGGCCCAGCATGGCCAGGCCGGCCCAGCCCACGGCATCGCCCAACAGGGGCGCGGCCGCTTGTACCAGCTTCCCGGCGCCGAGGCGCATGCGAGCGCGGCAGGCCGCCAGGGCCTCCCGTAGTTTGTTTAAGGTCATGGTTACAGGGTCCGTATACCGTGGGTTTCGAGGTGCTCGGAAAGGGTGTCCTCTTGCGGCGCGTCGGCCAGCAGAGCCCGCGACATGGCCATCAGGATGGCAACCATGCCGTCAATCTTCCGCATGTTGGTTTTGCCTTCGTCAGCCTTCATCGGCACCAGACAGCCCTTGTGCTCGCGGGTGACGATGTTGCCCGCCATCCACGTCAACACCGGGTCGCCGTCGTGACGGAAACGCCCGGTGAGCAGGGCCGCTTCGACCTCGCGCATGGGCATGTTCATGATGTGATAGCCGCCGCCGAACTCCACGGCGTTGGCCCCGTCGCGCAGCAGCTGGTGGGCCAGCTGGGTGGCGCGCCACTTGTCGTAGACCAGCTCCTTAACGTCGAACAACTCAGCCAGGTCGTGGATGTCCTCGCGCACCACATCAAAGTCAGTCTCTTCGCCGTCCGTGGTCAGCAGCGCGCCGTCATGCACCCAGCCCTCGTAGGCTTTCTGGTTGTGCGACGCACGCTCTACCGCACCCTCGGGCAGGTAGGAGCGGCAGAACACCGTCCAGCGGTCTTTGAGCTTGCCACTACCCTCTGGCGATTCCACCTTGTCGCGGAACACCAGGGCCACGGCGGTAATGTCCGACTTGCTGGCCAGGTCGACACCCATGTAACAGGGCTTGCCGTAGAAGTCCTCGATCCGCAGCGAGGTGTCGCCGCAGGCCGCCCAATCCGACATGTTCAGCCAGGCATGCGCCGCCGACACCCAGATGTTGAGGTGCTTGGTTTTGAATGCGTTCTGCCGTGACGGGTAACGCCTTGCGTTGGCCTGTGCCCGCAGCAGGTATTCCTCGCTGACCGACACCCCGAAATTCGGGTTGGCCTTGCGCAGCGCCGCCGGGCTCTCCCAGTCGTCCTCATCATCGATCGTGAAGATGATGCCGAACTGTTCTTCGTTGTGCTGGTCGCCAATGCCGGCGGCCGCTTTCAGCATGTCGCAGACTTGGCTGCGATGGATGTAGCACGGCCCGGCCAGGTTGAAGCCCGCCGTGGTGATGGCGAACATCAACGGCTGATCACGGGCGCCCATGCCGGTCAGCATGGTTTCGTACAGCGCCGGCGTGGGGTGTTCGTGGTACTCATCCACCACCGCGCAGCTGGGCGAACTGCCGTCGCCAGGGTCGCCAATCACCGGCTCAAAGCGGCTTTCGTCCCGAGGAATCGACAGGTTGCGCGCCATGATCTCGGCGCCGATCGCCTTGGCCAGTTTCGGCGTGCGGGTCAGCATCTGCTTGGCCGGCCGGAACACCTCCATGGCCTGCTTTTCGGTGGTCGCGCCGCAGTACACCTCGGCGCCGAACTCGCTGTCCATGCACCACATGTACAGGGCAATGACCGCCGCCAGGACGCTCTTGCCGTTCTTGCGCGGCACCTCGCAATACACTTCGCGAAACCGCCGCAGGCCGGTCTTCTTGCTCTTCCAGCCGAAGATGCTGCAGAGGATGAACTTCTGCCACGGCTCCAGCGTAATCAACTCAGCCTTGGCCGCCCACTTGCCTTTGGCGTGCGGCATCAGCTGGGCGAACACGCACACATGCTCGGCCGCGTCCTTGTCGAACCGCCATTTGCCGGTGCGCTTCTTCGACTTCTCCAGGTCATCCAAGTGGCGCTTGCAGGCGAAGCGCACCCACTTGCATGCCTCGATCCGGCCCGCCACCACATCACGGGCGTATTTGTTCGCCGCGTTGACGTTCGGATAGCCGGCCATCAGTTACCTACCCCCTTTTCCCTCCCTGCAGCAGCGTGAGGAATTCGTTTTCTTCTTCGCCCTCGCCGCCTGGCTTGAGTCGCGCACGGGCGGCCGGGTCCAGACCGAGGGCCGCGCCGAAGGTGCTGATGCGGCGCGCCGACTCGTTGGCCACGGTGCAGGCGGGATTCTTGATTTCCTGCTTGGCGCCCATCACCACGATGCCGTTACGGGTAACGTCATCCTCGGCTTCCCGCCACCGCTGGTAGGCCATGGCGAACAACTCCAGGTTGTGCAGGTCGGTGTCGGTGAGGATGCGGGCCTGCACCAACCAGGGCGCGACCTGCCGCCAGATGCTCGCAGCGATCGCACCGAGCCAGGCCGGCGGGTCAGGCACCTGGGCCAGCGCGTCAGGTGACGGCGCGTTCTTGTCCAGCTTTCGCTTGCCGGGGTTGCCCTGGATCACCTTTAAGGCGGTGGGCTTGGGGGGTCGGCCTCTGGCCATAGCGGGCACCTCCTACCCAGTTACAAAACTTTTAATTTCGCGGGCGCACGAAAACGACTGGGCGCACGGTGTTTAAGCGCGAAAGGCCTAGAGATTTGACCCACCCCTCCCCTTTCGCGTCTCGTTCACCGAATTTCGCCGCCGTCAATCGTTTTTTCGAACATTTTTTCGAATCAGCGGAGAAAGGTGCTTGAAAGGCAGCGGCCAAGGCGCACCGGCAAAGGAATACGTTTCAATTGCCCGATTTAATTCGCAAAGAGCGCGTTTATACCCAAGACAGCGCCCATTTCGAGCCGCCTTTGCTCGAAACGCCAAAGCCCTGTCGAACTGGTAATCACCCAGGCTGAGCAGCCTTGCATCAGTACCAATCGACACGGCGTAACGACGCATCCGCAAGGCCTTAGCCTTGTGCTCACTGAACAGACCGCGCTCGCTGCGCCTCGGCTTGGGTTTTGCGCTTGTGACAATCGGGGTGGATGGCGTAGAGGTTGCCGGGGTCATCGGTGCCGCCCTCAAATTTCGGTATGCGGTGGTCAACCTCGCCGGCCGGCAGGACGCGGCCGAGGCGGTTGCACTCAGCACAGCGGCAGCGGTAGCCGTCGCGCTTGAGGATGGTGCGGGCCAGCTTGCGCCAGGTGCTGTCATAGCCACGCTGTTCAGCAGTGCCGCGCCCTGGAGCATTCCAACCACTGGCCAGCTGCTCATGCTGAGTGCAGTAGCCGTGCCGCTCACTGGTCAGGCCTGGGCACATTGGCGCTCGGCAGCCACGCTTAGCGGCCGGCGGCACGGGAAGCCTCCTGCACCTTGATGCAAGTGGTGACCTGCGTGGCGCACTTGAGTAACGCGTCTTCGGCGGTACCGAGGGCCGCATCCCAGTCTTCATTGGTCCGGATCGGCTCGCGCTCGGGGAGTAGGCACGGCGTTAGCGGGCATTGCGCCGCCGGTTTGTCGGTAGGTGCCGGGCTCGGTGGAAGCGCTGCGTTGCCAGCGCATCCCGACAGCAACAGGGACAGTGCCGCGCAGATAGTCAGCGATGGTCTGGTCATGGCGTTTCAGTTCCTGCAGTTCGTTGGCCAGGCCGGCGGTACCGGCGCCGATCGATTGGAAGGCCGCCAGGCTGTTGGCATTGAGGTCGGTGACCTGCTGCTGCAGCTGCTTGAAGCCATTGAGCGCTTCGGCCTGGCTGGCGATGGTCGTCCGGCTCACCTCAGCAGCCTGTTTCAGCTGCTCGATGGTTGCCGTCTGGGCGTTGTTCTCGATGCGCTGAAAGTGCATGTAGCCAACAGCGGCCAACGCCAGAACGCCCAGCACAAGCTGGGAAGTGGGCACATTCATAGGGGAATCACCTCAAGGACATAGCCGGCCGCGAACATCGCAACCAGGCCAGGGATAACGGTTTCGGGCGGCTCGCCCTCCATGTCGAGGACGGTGGAGGTGCGCCCATCAGCGAAGCGGAATCGATACTGGCGAATCTTCATGGCGCACCGACCATGCACAGCTCCCGGCGCACCTGCTGCCGGGTGACAATTCCGCCGCACTTGGACGCCGCCAGGCGGCAGTCCTTACCATCGACGAACACCCACCGCAGGAACTCGTCAGGCGCACCGAAGCGGTCGCCGGCATTGAAGCGGCTCAGCAACGTGGCTTTGCCGTACCTCGTTTCGCCGTACTGAACGACAAAATCGACATGGGCGACCCGGCAGAGCCAACCCACATCCACCTTTAGCTTTCGATCCACTGCCTTGATGGCCTGCTGTAGATCGTCCTGCAGCCACGCTACGCATTGCGAGCGGGTGGCGACATCGCCGCGCTTAACGCCGGCAGTGTGGCCATAGCAGATGGTCCACACGCCGGCTTGATCTTGGTAGGCGGTGAGGCTGCAGCCCTCGAAGAACATCACCAGGGCCAGCAGTACCGGCATGAAACCGGCCGCCAAGGGCAGCACCAGGCCACGTGGAAGCTTCATCCGTCCACCTCCGGCCTTTTGCCGAACCACTTGGTTTTGATGTGCCAGGCAAACAGCGAAAGGCCGTACAGCAGCATCACCCATTGGGTCACGCTGGTGACTGGCACACCGAACAGGGTGGCCCCGGCATACGTCGCTGGCGGCACCAGCAACGCCCTCTCTACCGTCTCAGCCTTCACCCGGCGGCATGCGACAAGCGTCACAACCAGCAGGCCAGCCATTGCGAGCTTCGCCCGTCTGATTCGATCCATCGCACACACTCCAGATAGCAAAAAGCCCCGGCAGCAGGGCTACCAGGGCTTCGTGTTCGTTCGATTGTCAGGGCCGTGAACGCAAACACGCCACGATAGGGAAAAAGGTACAAAAAAGTGCCAACCTAAATCCATCGACCCAACGCGTTTGCGTTTTAGCGTTACCCGTCACAGCACCCGTGTGGGAATGAGTAGCTTCCAGCTGGCCGGGGTGTGCAGACAAGCCAGCTCACCCTTGAACGCCCCTTTGCAGCCCTCGGGAAGGGTCTTGCCGCACTGCCGACACGGGTACTGCTGGGCATCGGCAATCTGCCCCTTGAGCCTGGCTGCATCCTCCCGCACCAGGGCGTTCATGTACTCGGTGACGGTGTAAGGCTCGCCCAGCCCTGCCCGGGTGGCCATTGAGGCCTGCAGCTCTGCAAACGTGGCCTCGGTGGTTTCAAAGGTCAGCTCTTTGACCTTGTTCTCCCTGAGCTTGGCCCGGCGCTTCTGCTGACGCTTGGTGGCCGGCTTAACCTTGGCGTTACCCGTCACGCTAGCGGCTCCGGCAGAGGCCTAGCCTGTAGCGTGCCGGCGACCATGTTGCAGTCTGTGAACATTCGTCCAATCACCGGCTTGCCGTCGACGTACATTCCCTCAACCCGCTCCGTATAGATGCCTGGGGCATGTACCTCTACGAAATACCAATCCCCAGTCCAATCCTGTAGGCGGTGGGTAGCCCACTTGGGCGCCTTGTTCCACGGGTCGGCGTACTCGGTTGCAGCCACCACCTTAATGATCTGGCGGCGAATCTCGCCGGCCAGCGCCTGCCGGTACTGGCTAAAGGTCTGGAAGCAAAGGGCATGGCTTTCGTCCTTTACCAGCTCCAGCAGATCACGCAGCGCTTTTGTTTGGTTCATGGCTTGAGCCTCCCGGTGATGCGCTCCCGCCATGACAGGCGCTGACGCTCGGGAGAATGCTGAGGTTCAGACCGAGCCAGAACATTCAACACAAACAACAGCCGGGCCCGGTGATTTTTACCCTCTGGCAAAATTCCCTTTAACTCGCCATGGAGAGTGAACGCCATGCTGCAGATATCGTCAGCGTTCGCATCGGGGTCAAACGGCATGCGAGGCAGTTTAATGATGTCTCTTTTCATGTCCTAACATTCTCCTTAGTAATGGATGCTCAAAACGTGGCCGGGGCCGCGTGGTTATTGGCTTCGGCCGTGACGCTCAAAACCGGCTGTCTCGGTGCTGTCTCGGGCGCAAAAAAAGGGAGGCCCCGCGCTTGCAGCCACAAATGCCAGCGCTCCAGGGCGTCACGTTTCAGGGCTTGGGCATGGGTGTGGATATAGGCGGTGTCGAGGTCGGACAGGGCGTGATTCAGCAGCAGCTCGCCAATCAGGTAATCAACGCCCAAGTCCGCCCACATGCTGCGAGCGATCTTGCGCAGGTCATGCGCCGTCCACTCCCCATCAAACACCGCCACTCTGTCTTGGGCTTGACGCTCGGTCAGCGGCGCGCCATCGCCACGCGGGAACAGGTAGACGCCGCGATAACCGGACCGGTACTGCCGCTCGCGGTAAGCCCTGAGCAGGCACAGCACCAGGCGCGTCAGTGGCAGGCGCAGTTCGCTGCGGGTCTTGGTGTGCTCGGCCGGAATGAACCACTCACCGCCCTCCACCAAATCGAAATCGGACCACTTGGCCAGGGTGGTTTCGCGGATACGGGAGCCATGACAGAGCATCAGCAGCACCAACATGGCCGCTTGCGCCTGCCGCTCCCATCGCTCGGCCGCCTGCTGGGCGATATCCGCAACCTGTTGCGGTCGTAGCGCGCAGGCCTTGGGCCGCACCCGCACCTCAGTGAAGTCGCTGAACACTACGTCGGCCAGTGGGTTGATGGTCAGCTTCTTGAGCTTCTTAGCACGCTTACAAAGCAGCTTGAGCAGAGCAAAGGCTTGCTTGGTATAGGCCAGCGAACGCACCGCCTGCATGGGCCAGATCAGCCGCTCATCAATGGTCTCGCCGGTCATTTCCACCAAGCGCAGCGAGCCCAGGCGCGGCAGCAGCTGGCAGGCGATCAGCGAACGGATGTTGTTACGGCGACTCTTGGACAGGCCTCGGTCAGCCTCGGCACGATCATTGAACCAGCGCAGCAGGTCGCCGGCCCGGTCCCACCCGGCCACGCCAATCACGCTGGACGGATCGGCCGTCAGCTCAGCCAGCTTGACCGGCAGCAGCTCGATGGCGGCCTTCGCGGGGATATCGGGCCAATTGGCCATTTTCTTGGAAGGGCTTTTGCCGCCGATGTGGCGCACGATGTGCCAGGAACCACGGGAACGGTCAGCACCGAAGCGAAAGTGCAGTGCAGGATAACGGGCATCACGCACATCGCGAACGGTGGAGGCAGACGCCAAGCGTTTAAGCTCGGTGTCAGTGAATTTGATGTGAAGGGTATTGCAGTCGGTCATGTCGGCTACCAGGTAGGTGGCCGGACCGCTCAGGGCGTCAGGCCACGCTCAGGACGTAGCCACCCCCTACCCATGAAAATGCCGGGCATGCTGCGAGTATGGGGGTGGCAGAGTGATGCATATCAGGCGGCGCTGGCTTCCTCAGCGCGGTCGAGGCGTTCGATTTCGGCCAGGATCAACGCCGCCGCCTTCACCAGGCAGGCGCGCGGGCTGGTTGGCTTGAACGTACCGGGCGCCAATGGCCAGGAGAACACAACGCGATGCAGTGGCAAGCTGGAGGCCGGCAGGGCGTAGCAGATGGCCGCCCCCACCAGCTCGCGATTGACATAGGTGTCGTCGCGCTCCGGCGCCAAGTCTTCATCAACCACCTGGCGCAGACGCTCGCTGAATACATCACTGGCCGCACGCACCAGGCCCGGCCACGGCCTTGGCGAATCATCCGCACCAAATACGCTCTGCAGGGCTGCGCCCTCATCGGCCGTTACGGTAACGGCTCGGGTAATGGTCGCAGCCTCAACCAGCTCTGGCGAAACGACGCCCCCTTGCAAGGTGAGAGCGCCCGTCTGCAGGTCCATGGCTACGCCTGGGGTGCTCGATGCAACAGGGGTTTCAGGCGCCTGGCTGGATGCCGGCGGCTCTGTAACGGTCTTCGGCACCGCATCGGTCAGCGACTTCGCGGCCCCCTCGATCGGCTGGGTAGTGGCGGCCGGCGCCGGGGTGCCTTGCTCAGTTGCCGCCGCAGCGGCTGCAGCCTCTTTGGCGGCCTTGCTGGTGGGTTTCGCTGCCATGGTCATTCGCTCCGTGGTGGAATGGGGTCAAGGTCGGTGAGGATCATGGCGCGGTACAGGCGCGCCCTTTCGGCGAGCTGGTAATGCTCGGCGGTCTTCTCGGGGCTTGGCCCCGGTGCGTCGTAGTGGTCCGCCAGGGCCACAATGAAGGCCTTCATCTGGCCAGTTTGCTCGGGGGTCATGGCTTGTTTCTCAGCTGGGTCTGAATTTCTTCGCGGGCCTCGGCAAGGCGTCGCTTGTAGGTGCGCAGGCTCACCCCCATGGCCAGGGCGCGCTTGAGCTGGTCAGTGCCGCGCGGGTCATAGCCTTTGATCTGCCGGCGTGCGCAGACACCCCACCAGCCGGCTGAATACTCCATGCGCAAAATATCGGCGCGGTCAGGCGACTTGGCGGCCATGGCCAACACCGCGGCCTCAATGCGGGATTCGATTTCGTCACGGGGCGAACTGGCCCCGCCGCTGCCGCCGAACAGGATTTGCCCCTTGCCCTCGATCAGCTTGGCCAGCATGGTGCTGCCGCCGCCCAGCAGGCCCGAGTCGCCATGGCACCACACGGCCCACGCCTGCAGTAAGGACTCGATATCCGCAGCGCGACGGCCGTACATCAGTGTGCGGCCGCGATCGACAGCAGGTGTTCGGAGAATTGCTCCAGACTGTCACGGAAGTGCCGGCAACCGCCCTGCATGTGCGTGACCAAGGGATCGCCCTTGCGGATCGGCACTGCCATCGACGGCGCGCCCATCACATGCCACATCACCCCGCCATGCCGGCGGATTTCTTCGGCCTCTTGCTCGGTGTTGACGTTGGTGAGGATCAGACCGCCCAAGGCGCGATTGCGGTTAGCCTCATGTAGGAAGGCAGTCAGGTCGCGGACGCGGGCACCGGTATAAGTCGACTCCGAACCCTGCCAGGCCTGCAGACGGGCACCACCGGAGCGCACCAGGCGCTGGGCGATTTCGTTACGGTCACAAGGCTTACCGCCGGCCAGACCAATGATAATCATGTGTACTACTCCCTTTAGAACGGCAGGCCGGTGATTCCGGGCAAGCTGGGCCAGCAATGCGGACCGCTACAGCGGCCGCCGCCTCGGCGGTGGTTGTATGGATAGGCGTCACAGCGGCAGGTCTTGGCGCGCCAGGGTCGTGCCTGGGCCCACTTGTCCAGCCGGCCAGTTCGGCCGCAGGCGGGGCACAGGGTCAGTCCTGGACGCCCTTTGAAGCGCTTGCCGCAAGCCTTTGAGGTGCAGCGGCAGTGTTGCAATGAGTAACGACGGCGCATCGGTCAGCCGCGCGCTTTCGCCAGGCGAGCCGAGCGCACCGCGTGGACATGCTTGTGGAGGCCGGCCGGGCTCAGTTGATCCTTGGCGGCAACAGCCTGGGTCACCGCGTCGTGCATTTCCGTTACGGTCACGTTGGAGGCGATCCAGCGGCGGTACAGCGCTACGGCGTGCGGGTCATCCACCAGCGGGCGTGGCATGTTCAACTCGGTCTGCAGCCAAAATGCCCACTGCGCCGTATCGGTCGGCAGCGCCGGTGCCGGCTCGGGCAGGAAGCGCTCTGGCTGCTTGAACTGGATTTCAACCGTGACGCCAGTCACGACGGAGGCCAACTCGACATCGCACAGACACTGCAAGAAGGCCTCCAGCTCGCCCTCATGGGCCTGCATCAGGTCCATCAAGCTCTCGCGCTGCAGGCGCAGGCGGCCGGCATAGGGGTCGCTGTGCGCGGCCAGTTGCTCGAGCAGCTTGGTCAGGCGGGCATAGCCGGCCAGCCCGAAGGTGCGCTCAATCTGCAGCACCGCCGGGTCACTGGACAGGCCGGCAGGGAGGCGTGCCCAGCTCATTCATCACCCCCCTTGTAGCCGTGCAGGCGCTTGGCAATCGGCCCATAGATGCCGTTGAAGTCCACGCGCGCCTCAGAGGCCTCAATGATCTTGATGGCCGCCTGCAGCTTCGGCGGGCGCTCGGCGTAGAACCAGCTGCGCACGGCCGAATGCTTCTCGCCCAGCTTTTCAGCGGCAGCGGCGACACCGCCTTGCTCCATTACCCAGTCGTTGAATTTCACAGTTAGTGACCTGTAAATCACAGATAGTGGAAATATTGGCTGCTGTTAAAGAGACGCGCAAGAAAAACTTAAAAATTTCCACTATTAGTGTATCCGCAGGGGATTTAACGCTAAAATGCGGGGATTCTGAACGGAGAAGTACCTAGCAATGACCGACCTGACCAGGTTAATCGGACAGCGCTTGCGCAAGTGCAGGGAAGACCGGGGGTGGACCTTGGAAGAGGCGGTGCGCGAACTGAAAGCCACGCCCGAGGGTAGCCCGGTAGGCACAACCGGCATGAACATGTGGGAGCTGGGCGAGCGCTCGCCCCGCCTGGAGGCCTTCACCGCGCTGGCCAGAATCTACAACCGCCCGGCCAGTTACCTGGCTGGCCTCGACTCGGATGATCACGCCAAGGACTATGTGTATCCCATGGCCTCCCCGAGCGCGCCGGGCCTGCTGCTCGACAGCTCGTTGGCGGATGATTGCCTGGCCGTGCGCGAACCCTTTTTGGCCGAACTAGGTGTCGCGCCGGGTGACTTGATGGTCATTCGCATGCCCGACGACAGCATGCACCTGACAGCCAGCAAGGGCGACCCGCTATTGCTCGACATGAGCCGCCGCGATGTGGCTGACGAACGCGACATGTTCGCCCTGCTGGTTAATGGCCGGGTATGGGTGCGCTGGATACGGCCCGAAATAGACGACACCTATTCGATCGCTTCGGACGACCAGGGCAAGTATCCCGACCAGAAGGTCAGCGCGGACGATTTGCAGAAATACCAGATCATCGGCCGTGTGGTGCTGACCACAAAACGGCGATAATTGCATTCAAGCCCCTCACAGAAGGGGCTTAAATCTGCCTTACTTTTCCACTAAAAGTGGAAAACATACACCACGGATATAGGTTCACGTATGACCCAGTTGTCGCTGTCCCAACCCCACGCCGCGCCTAGCCTGCTGACCCCCTCGGGCAATGGCATTGTGCCGGTTTTCTGCGAGAAGAACCGTGCCATTGTCGCCACCTTCTTGCATCACCAGGGCGCCGTCCTGGCGATGATCCAGGCTTATGCCAGACAGGCCGCCGAT
This sequence comes from Pseudomonas sp. C5pp, assembly GCF_000814065.1. Taxonomy (NCBI): domain Bacteria; kingdom Pseudomonadati; phylum Pseudomonadota; class Gammaproteobacteria; order Pseudomonadales; family Pseudomonadaceae; genus Pseudomonas; species Pseudomonas sp. C5pp. Next base: position 29,873 of record NZ_JWLN01000042.1, read on the forward strand.
GGCGGTGGCGACCTTGAACAGACCTTGCAGCGCATTGACTTGGTGGCCACGAAAGCCTGCCAGGACTCTGACCAGATGGCCTTGGCGGTCGGTAGCCTCACAGTCCAGCCGTAACCCCTCGCGATCAAGGAAGAAGCGCCATGCACCACCTGAACACTGATGATGTGATAGCCGTCCCTGGGCAAAACCTCACCCCGCTGCAGCGCGACATTCTGGCCGCAATGGCCAACGGCAATAACCAGGCCGCCATCCTCCAGGCTACCCAGCTCGATGCTGCCAGCCTGCGCCTGGCCGAATTGGAAATCCGCGACAAGCTCGGCGCCAAGACCCCCGGCCACATGGTCGCCCGGGGGTTCGTCTTGGGCGTTTTGCTGCCACGCGCCCTGTGCATGGTCCTGGCCACCTGCTGCGCCCTGGCCGACGACCACAGCAGCAACCGCAACCGCAATCAGACCCGTTCCCGCGTGCCGGAAACCCTGACGCGCCTGACCCGCGCCGCCAGCAGCAACGGCCGCAACGGCCGCACCACTGCCCCCGCTTACCACCACATCAGTGCTCTCGTTGCCTCCAGCAGCGCCGGCGCCGGCCAGTTCGTGCAAGCTGCATGACTTGGCCGGGCGCCATTAATCGTTAATTCGTTAATTCTTTATTTATTTAATTTCTTGATGCCCTCGCCAGGCCGACCTATACTCGCCGCGTTAACGAAATAAAGAATTAACGACTTAACGAATAGGGAGGCGGTAATGGGCAAGCGTATCGGCGTTTTCTCGCAAAAGGGCGGCGTGGGTAAAACCACCATCTGCGAAGCCATTGGCGTGACCTACACCCTGGGCGGCTGGGATGTGCTTCTGGCCGACATGGACATTGACCAGTCCAGCAGCTACGAATGGGTGCTCGATCGCCTGCAAAATGACAAGCTGACCCCCATCAATGTCCAGGCCTTCGGCACCGCCGCCAGTGCGATCAAGGCTTCGGAAAAGTACGACCTGACCATTTTTGACGGCCGCCCCCTGGCCTCGTCCATGACCGTTGACCTGGCCAAAGCGTGCGATCTGATCATCTTGCCGACCGGCATGGCCAAGGCCGACATGCGCCCCACCGTGCGCCTGGCTAATACGATGGTGGACAAGCATGGCATTGACCCAGCGCGCATTGCCTTGGTGCTGAACCATGTGGGTAGCAGCGACCGCGAATTGGTCGAATGCCGGGCCTACCTGCTCGAAACTGAATACACCCTGTTGCCTACCCTGTATGAGCAACCCTGCTACCGCCGTGCTCAGGATGCCGGCCTGTCGATCGTCGAGACCCATTTTGCCGGGCCTCGCGATCAAGCCGATAAGATGGTGGCCGAAGTTGACAGTCTGCTGACTAAGCTGACTAAATAACGAATTGAAGAATTAACGAATTTTGGAGCCTGCCATGGTCGCCGTCGTCAAAAAACCTATCCCTGCAGGCAAGGGCGCACCGCCCAAGCGCGGCGAGCTGTCCCCCGTCCTGGGCAACGCCACTGAAAAGGACGATCCGCATAAGCGCGTTCCGCTGAACTTCAAGCCCGAAGCACGTTTCAAGGATGCACTGGACGATTTCGCCCACGAACACAAAACCTCGTCCACCCGCATCATGATCACGGCGGTGCTGGAATACATGGAACGCCACGGCAAGAGCGTGGACGACCTCAAAGACCTGATTGAACCCAGGTCCAGGAAGTGACCCCCAAGCCCCGCCGCAGCGGGGCTTTTTAATGGGCGAAAAAAACCCCGCCGAGTGGCGGGGCCTACTGCGATAGTGCTGGTAAAGCTTAGCTATCGAAGTGGTCGCGCAACCAGAGCCAGGCCCGGTAAACGTTCGCCATCTTGGCCAACAAATCGGCCAGGTTGACGGTATCGACCACACGCTTGCGTAGTTTCATAGAACCCCCATAAAAGGAGGTCCTGGCCCGCTGCGCCTACCGGGCTGCGCAACGGTTTCACTGATAAGCCCCGAAAGGGTGTTGACGCTATCAGCGAGCCAGGATGTTCATCGGCCCTCTCGATTCCCGGCGCGTTGTCCAGACGCGGTTGAGAGGCCCCCAGGCAGCAAGCCGCCTGTCGTGTTATTTCATACCACTGAAACGCTGACTAAAAAAAGTCTTTTTACGCGCATGTGAAGTTTATTTTTCCAAATGACGAACGTGGCTTGACTCCACCCGGCCCTACCAATAGACGGCACGCAACCGGCTGAAACCCCGGGACATTCGCCATCAATCCCCGCAATTCGCATTAACCGCCGTGACGTTCGCAATGCCCTCATGAAGCGCCGTGAACGCCGCTGACCCTTTTTGCTCATTGCGCCCGGCTATTGCGCAACAGTTTCACTGTATTTAGTATCGGACTTGTTGACGCTATCAGCGAACCGCGACCCGAAACGTCCATTTCGGATTGCACAAAGAAACCGCCCGTCCAGGCGGTTTTTTTGTGCCTGCGATTCGGTCCCGAGATTACCACGCGCCCGGGCGTGTACCAGCCACACTTGATATGACCCTGGTCAGCCAGCCGCCGGCCATCATTTTACCAGTCCGACAGCTAGACGGCGTTCACGCCGGCGTACTTGTTCGGCACGTTGCTCCCGGCGCTGATTCGTCAAGCCGCTTTACAGCCCACCGACACCGCCAGCATACCGCGCCTTTCAGGTAGCCATACTGCCCACGGGCAATGCCGGCGAAGGCCAGCAGCGAGGTGCTGGGCCGAGTATACCAACCCGACACCCAGTCCTCTCTCCTATACATCTCTAAAAGAACTTTTCCTGTCACAACCTCAGCGCTCCAGTTCGACGCGCAGCCCCTCTAGCCCGGCCTCTTCGGCAAACTTGACCAGGGTATCCAGCTTGGCCCAAGTCTTCACCGCCTCGCGCTTGGAACGAATGGGGATCAGCCGCGCCGTGGGACCGCCGACGCGGATACTCAGGGTCCACTGGCTGCGGTCTTCCTCCCAGCGCCCGGCCACCGCGTCGCGCACCTGGCGGGTGCCGGCCAGCACGCGCAGGGTGTTCACATCCACCGCCTGGCCGATCATTGCTCGCACTCCAGCTCCAGCAGGCGCGCCGTGGCGGCGTCCTCGATCAGCAGGTACAGGCGCTCGATGTGCTGGGCGGCGATGCCCTGGGTAAGCGTTTCCAGGGCTTCGACCAGGCTTTCGGCGCGGGCCTGGGCGATCAGGCAATTGACCGCGCTGCCGGCGGCCTCGACTTCGGCCAAGCGCTTGCGGAATACCCCGTGGTAGGCCGGCGGCAGCACCAGCCCGGGCACCAGTTCGTTGCCGTTACGCATAACGCTCCCCCTGGTCGCCTTGCGCGCCGGCGGCAATCTCGAAGTAGTCGCCGCTCTCGGCAATCGCCTGCACCGGCCCGGCCAGCACGGTGCCATCGGGCAGTGCCAGGGTCGCCCGGGTGATGGCCGGCCCCAACAGCAGGGCCACGCCCAAGGTGCGATCGACCAGCACCGACACCGGCGCGCCGGCGGCGTGGCGGCTGACTACCACGCTCACGCCCGGGCGTTCGGCGCTGCGGCTGAGCCCGGGCGCGGCGCCGTAGGTCAGGGTCAGGTCGGCCAGGCCGCGATAGGACAGGGGCTCAGACACGGCGGCGCAGTCCATTGACGAAGGCGCGCAAGGCCTCGGTCTCGGCCTGGCCAATCTCGCCGCGCAGATGGGCGGCGAAGATGTAGCCCAGGGCAATGCCGGTCTCCTGCTCCCGCGAAGCGAGCGTGCCATGCGCCAGGTCATGCAGCTGGCTGACCAACGCCATACGCGGAACCCCGGGTAGCAACTCCAGCAGCGGATGCAGCTCGGTCGGCAGGCCGTCCAGCTGGCTGGCATACAGGGCCTCACGGCGGGCGTGCTGGGCGCTCACAGCTTCATAGGTCATCGGTACAACTCCTTTTGCGTAGAGGGGTGGGGTGCGTCGAAATCACTTTAGCGGTTTTGGTCGCCCATTTCCGTCATTTTGGGAGACGCGGGCAAAACAAAGGCCCCCGGCTCTTGCGAACTGGGGGCCTCGATTTAACGGAAAATCCGTTATGGACACTGCATCCTATGGCTGCAGACGCTTGGGCGGCAGCACCCCGATGGCGTTGCCTTGCCGTGGTTTGCCCAGTACGTAAGCCACATGCGCCTGGCCTTGATTGTTGCTATGAGGTACGACGGCCAGCAGAAACCACCCCTCCTGCAGCAACTCGTTTGCCCGGCCATACCCCGCCACCTGCATCACTTCACCGGCATCGCTCATTTGCATCGGTCTTGCTCCTTGCATTGGTTGGATGATGGCCCAGTGTAATCACTTCCCCGGGGCGCTGTCGTTACGCTAACGCCCACCTTTCACACGCCCGCAACAGGTCGCAGGGCTCGTCGCTAACCTTGCGCTGCACTCAAATGCCCGAGCAACTAACTCAACTAATGAAGTTGACAAGTGGATAATTCTTAAGCAGGTCAAACTATTTTCGACAGGCGCCGCAGAATTAAGTTGCAAAAGTTACACGTTTTTGTAACTATGAGCCTAGGTACGTGCCTTCACGTATCTAGCTAATCGCCTGGTGCACTTCATCGGGCCATTAATTAATCAGCCTAAGAGGCATGAGTAATGAAAATCTTAACGCGATTCCTAACCCAATATGAGGTGCCTAATGGCCAAGAAGCAAAACGCTACACCCGACACCGCCGCTAAAACCCCGCTGCAAGTAGAGTTCCACCCCCAGCGCGCTAAGAAAGAGCTGGAAAAGGTCCCCGAACGCCACCGCGAACGGTTCATCAACAGCTTGTACCTGCTGATGAACCACCTCGAACCAACGTGCGATGTGAAGCACCTGGGCGAGTCACTGGGGCACGGCACGTACGAGCTGATCATCAACGGCAGCCCGGCGTGGCGCGTGATCTACACCACAACGGTAACAGGCAAGATCGTGGTGCTGCACGCGACCGAGAAGACCACCAACGGAAGCGATCGGCAAATCGCAACCGTTGTGAAAGAACGCTTGAAGAGCTTGCGCCAGGCGGACGCAAAAGCGAAGAAGCAACAGAAGTAAGGTGACTTTTCAGGCGATGGCTGTTACAGCATCGCCTTTTTTAGGGTCATGCGCAAAGGCTGCTCGGGCTGATCCGGTACAAAGTCCGTCTCCAGCTTATACCCAACGCGCACGAGCATTTCTAGCAGTGCGTCGATTGAGAATTTCTCCAAGTAACCCTTGAACAGGTTGCTCATGCGTGGCGCGCTAACGTGCAGCTCCTTGGCCGCGTCAGCTTGTGACCACCCCTTTTGCCGGATCAATGTGATTAACGACATGAACAACTGAGTTTTCAGGTGTTTCATGTTGTATTCAACTGGATCGGTTGTGAATAGCTCGAATAGGTTCTGATTCATCACTTGACGTCCTCCTGTGTACGCGGAGGTTACGAACGTGAAAAGACGAGGGAAGCGGCATGCTTCACCAACGATGAAAACCGATGATCCCTAAGGGGCATGCAACCGGCTTTCGTAATTTACGATATGGATATTATCAGTTTTTGTAACCTATGCAAGCGTTTACTTGTACCTTTTCTACCACCTATCCGGTCGAGATTCCGGCGAACCACAACAGGTTGTGGTCCTGCCGAAAATAGACCCACCTACCGACCGTGCAATTCGTCGAAGGTCATCGCCCCAGTTCTTGGGCCAGCTCCTGCAAGCCCCGGACAACCTCCAACAGGTTTTCGGCTTCCGCCCGGGCCGCATCGCGCTGCCGCCGGTAGTGCTCTCCCCAAGCTTCGATTTCAGTCAATTCGCGCCTTAGGGCCTGCTCACGCTCATAGGAAATTCGGCGGGATTCGGCCAGGGTCGCGGCGAACTGGTCGCGCTCCTGGCGCAACGCCTCAACCTCGCGGGCCAGCTGGTCGCGCTCATCGAGCACGGACAGCCCAGCGGATTGGCGCTCCATGTATTCCGGAGCACCTTCGGCGCGATAGTCGCGAAGCGGTGTCTTGTTCCAGTACCACTCGCCACGCCCCTGATGCTGACCAACCTGATCGTCTAGACCGGCCGCCACCAGTCGCCCCTTGAGCGTCTGCACCGCACTCACCAGTTCGGCGTGCTGGTTGTTGCGCAGGCGCAGTACGCCCAAGGCGGTAGCCGCGCGGGCAAAATCGCTGCTGTAGCTGTCCCAGCGCGGCTGCAGGTCGGCGTCTCCGACCTCCAGCAGGGCGAAGTCATCCAGCTCCTGCCCCTGCGGACCACCCGGCACCACCCGATTCAACAGCGCCTCCACATCACCACCGGCGCGCTCAGGGGAAAAACTGACGCGACCGAACAGGCGCAGCGCCTTACCCAGCAATTCGCGCTCGCCCGGCGTTACGTGTAACGGCTTGATGCCTTTGGCTTTGCGCTCAGCGCGCAGTTTCTTCTGTCGCTCTGTACCCGTCATCGCCCGTGGCGATAGCGTCAGCTCAAAGGTCACATGGTCGAGGGGGTCAATCATTGGTACGCGCTCGCAATGAACCCCAGCGTCGGCCGGGGGTGATGAAATCAGTGGGACAGTTCCACGCCGGTCAGGCGTGCCAGGATCGCGCCAAGCTGGCCCGGCAACACGCCCTGGGCGCGGTCGATTTCCTTGATATCGCTGCGGGTCGGCCGTGATGCAATCACCTGAACGCCCTGCAGGCCGCTCACCACATGCACCAGGGTCACGCCACGGCGGGAACGCCCGCGGGGGATGCTGAACTGCAGGCCGCCGGCAATCGCCAGAAGGCTGCGCGCCCGCAAGGTGCGCAGCGCTTGGCGGGCCTGGGGGTCGTCCAGCAGCAACGCTGCAGCGTGTTGCGACGGGGTGGCATGGTGCATGGCGAACTCCTGTATTTGCTGGGCTTGGGGGCCAAGCCATGGAGCTAAATCTAGAGATAATTCGTTAATTCGTCAATTCTTTATTTCTTTAATTCGTTACCTTTCAGAGCGAATTGCGCCGGCGCCGGGCGCAACCTCCTGCGGGCAGGCGCCCGACCAGTTCGGAATATTCGTTAATTCGTTAATTCTTTACTTGCCGTCGATCGCTGCAGCACCAGGTCGAGCCCACCCGCCGGCATGAACCTGGCCTGCCGAAGGTCTACCGGAACACGGACAATCGTCGCCCTCGGCCGCACCGGCGCCGGCGATCGACCAGGCCGACAACAGGGCTGGACCCACCCCCCTCACTGTTCACCCGGAGCGCGTATGCGCGACCTACAGGCGCGATAGCGCCGGCGTAGTGAAGGAAGGGTCGCTAGCGCGTTCTGGCGTCTTTTAGAGGCTTTGGCGCGGCCCTGACTGGAACGGAAGCCCCAAGGCGGGATGGCGGCCTCAAGTGGGCACGTTCCCCTGCCCCCGCGCCGTAGGCGCGAAGTGGGGCAGGCCTCATCTGCCTGGCGTAGCCAGGCGAAACAGAAAGCTGTCTCGGCGTAGCCGAGGCCTAGTCGGGCAGCCCCATAGGGCGTGCCCTGCTTTTCAGGTACGAATGGGGAAAAGTACAGTTATTACTTAAATCCGCTTTAGACCCACCTAATAAGGGCGGCCCTGGACTGACCGCGCGCGGCCTGTGCATAACTGCGAAATCGGGGTCGGGGAAGGGGTTGAACAGGCCTGTGGGAGGGCCTGCAGGGGGCATAAACAGGGGGGGTTGGGGTGATGCGGAGGGAGGGTTGGCGAGCGCCCACGACGAAGCGCCCGAGGGATCGGGGAAGGTTACAGCGGTGTCTAGGAGGTTTCGTGTATGCCTTTGGCTTCCAGCCAGGCCTTGAAGCTCAGGCCGCCGGCCTGGGCGAACAGCTTGACGTTCTCGGCGCCGCGCAAAGGCCGCTGTAGCTTGGCCTCAATGCCGGCGGTGAGCTTGGCCGCGTAGATTTCCCACTCGGTGCGCAATACGTCCAGGTCGAGCGAGTCGCGGTGAACGTTGACCCTGACGGTCTTGTGGGCACGGCTGGGCTTCTGGTTCTTGGCCTTGGTCCCGAACACCTCGCGCAGCATAAGGTCCACCTGCAGGCCTTTCTCCAGCTCGTCGGCCTCGTCCACCGTCTGGATACCGAAGATGCGCGCACGGGCGAGGAAGATGGCCACGCGCTTGTAAGCTGCATCGCGGGCCTTCTTCATCACGCCGCCGGTGATCGAGCCGAACAGGCGAATGAATTTTTCACTGACCGTCTTGATTGCCGGCCGGCCGCGCAGCTCGTCATTGCCCTTGTCTTCGTACTGCTCGAACACGGTAATGGCGCCGGCGTTCTTGAGCCACTTGAAGGCACGCCAGAACCGGGAGGTGGGGAAGCGCTTCACGGCCTCGCGGTTGTCCGGGTCGCGGCCTTCGCGAACCATGCCGCAGCGCTCGGCCAGGTCGAGGGCGCTGTAGTTCTTGAACTGACCGTCCTTGAGGTAGTAGCCCACGCGCAGGGACGCCAGGTCGATGGCCGAGGCGATGGCGTGCCAGACCAGGCTGACCGCCTCGCGGTTCTCGCTGCGCACCTGGCGGTTGCTGCCATCAAGGTTGTATTTGTGCTGGTGGAAACCCAGGGACTTCATGACGTTGGGGTCGCTGAAGAACTCAACAGCCCGTTTCATGTTCTTGGTGAGGACGCGCGGCAGACAGCCATGGTCGGCCTTGACCTTGGGTAAGGCCAGGCGATCGACAGCGAACTGATCGGGCGTGTGCCCGCAGCGGTTGCCGGTCCCCAGGTTGGCGCCTGGGTACGCGTACGGTCTGCGCCCCCACATAGTAGGCGCGACCTGCCCAATCTCGGGCAGACAGTCAGTCATCTAACAGCTATCCCACTAGCAATGGCTTGCTTAGAAGGGGATCGACCGCTAAACTCTGACTTGTGCGATTCGCAGAGTTTAGCTTTGCAGATCACCGAGAACCCTGGGTTTGGCGACCCGGGGTTTTCTTTTTTCTAAAGCCTTGTTTTTTCTAGAATCCTTTCCCGGCGTTTCTGCCGGATGCGGAAAGCATATCACGCGTTCAGCAGCTTTCCACTATCTGTGATGAAGTTTTTCTTCCTGCAGGCTATCCACCGCCCCTAGCGCAACCATGATGCGCAGGTAGCGCCCGCGCGGCCGTCCGTCGTCTACCGCCTCGCTCTCGGCCATGTCCGCCAGGTAGGCGCGCAGGGCGGCCACCGTATCGTTAGGGTTGTCGAACACCAGCGGATTCCCGATAGGCGGGCGTTTCTTGGCGGCGCTGGTGGTGATGGGTTCGGGTGTTGCTGCCATTGGGTGCTTCCCTCTCTACCTCGGCAAGCGGAAGAATTAGCCGCTGAGCTAATATTATCCGGCCAGGGGATGTAAGCCGGAACCCCAGAAATTTCCGTCACCCTAGTTGGGTGGGCTCAACACTCGTGTCACCAGCTACCTTCTGGAGAATCGAGCTCGGCCATCCCTCCCTGGACGGGCATCGCTCGACGATGTTCAACGGCTCCCTCACGGGGCCGTCGTTTTGTGGGGGCTATTCCATCCACAAGTCGTCGAGGTTCTTGAAGTTCCAGAGCGTCGGGTCTTCGGGGCCAGTGATACTGTCCTTGCAACTCGTGGCCGCCAGGTCGATGGTCTGCATCGGGATCGGCTCTCTCGAGCGTAGCGAGAAGAACACGCGAACCTTGGGAGTCAGCAGTGATTCCATTCCCGGCTCAACGACAACGGCCAGACGCTGAGAGGACAGGCGAACCAAGGAGCCGACGGGGTAGATGCCCACGGCCTTGACGAAGGCGTGGAAGATGCGTTTGTCGAAATGGCCCTCCCACTTGGCCATCTGCCGCATCGCCGCGGACGGGTCCCACGGCTTTTTGTAGGCTCGCTCCGACGTCACGGCATCATAGACGTCGCAGATTGCGCCCATGCGGGCCAGGAGTGAAATGGCGTCACCGGCCAAGCGATCCGGGTAGCCGGTTCCGTCGATCTTCTCGTGATGGTGCAGGGCAATGTCCACCACCCCGGGCTCGGCCCCGCCTGCGCGCAGCATCTTTGCGCCCTCCACAGGGTGGCGCTTCATGATGGCGAACTCGGCATCGGTGAGCTTGCCTGGTTTGTTAAGCACTTCCAGCGGCATCGCGGCCTTGCCTAGGTCGTGCATCAGTCCGCCGATGCCAGCCAGGCGCGTTTGCTCCTCGTCTAGATCGAGATGCCGGGCCAGCGATAGCATCAGGGCGCAGACGGCAACCGAGTGCAGGTAGGTGTAATCGTCGTGCGTTTTGATGCGTGCGACGCTGATGAGGGCATGAGGTTGGCGCAGCACCGAGGCAGCGATTTCTCCGACCAGCGGCAACGTCGTGCTTGGGTCGACGGCCTTGCCAAGCCGGGCTTCCTGGAACATGTCCATGACTTGGGACTTGGCCGCAAGACAGAGTTTCCGTGCATAACACATTTCGCTCTCCATTGAGGTTGCGCCGTCACTTTTCTTGCTTAGTGGACTAGACGGCAGAGATTGCTCCTCCGACAATTCTCTGGGCTCTGGGCTCTGGGCTCTGGGCTCTGGGCTCTGGGCTCTGGGCTCTGGGCTCTGGGCTCTGGGCTCTGGGCTCTCTGGGCTCTCTGGGCTCTCTGGGCTCTCTGGGTCGACTTGGCTTTTGGCCAAGTCGACCCAGACCTCCCCGACGCCACATTCTCGAATGGCAGAGAGATCCTGAGGCTCGGTCAGCAGGAAGCTGCCGCGCCAGAATGGGTGTCGAACCCAAGAGCAGGCGAGCTTGTGGATGTACATGCCGAGACGAAGCTCGGATACGGGAATGCGTTTTACCAACTTATTTTCCTTTCTGAGTTGGGTGGTTAGGCGTGCGCCGAGGCTGGCACCCAGCGGTAGAGCGGAGGTAAGGTCACGCCAAGATTCTTGGATCAGCCGGAACCGCCGAAATTTCCGTCAGCCGATCAACATGGCTTTGTCTCGCGCTCGGTCGATGCGTTCCTGCATCGCCTGCATGACTTCTTCGTGGGTGTACGACTTGGCGTTGGGGTCGTCGGCCTCTCGGAGAGCTTCCTCGACCTCGCGGGTCATCCGCGCATATTCTTCCGGCCACAGCGCTTGCTCCATGCGCAGCGACGCCTGCCCAAGCAGGTGCAGCAGGCCGAACAGCCGCATGTCATTGGTGGCGACGACGTGCTCTCGAATCCGCTCCTGGATCACCTCGCAGGCCCGATGCGCCTCTGGCGTCGCCGTGCCCTCGTAGCCGGCTGGGAGTTCTGCTTCTTCAGCGATTCGCGCCCAAGCGATAGCCAGCGCCTCGATGGTGGACAGGTTCATTTGCTCATCCACTTGCGCAGCAGACGCTTTTTCAGGGAGGCGCGCTCTTGCGGATTGCGTCCCTTGTGGTTGGCAATGCGATCCGCCGTGGCGGCCTGGCGCTTGATGGGCCAGTAGGAGCGGCCATCCTTACCCATCGACCAGACGTTGCTGACCTGGTTTTCCAGTAGAGGCAGATGGGCGCATAGAGCTTCCGGCGACGCGCTGGCCAGCGCGGTGCGCTCGTGGGTTCGCCAGCGCTGATGCCAGAGTTTCTTGTCCTCGCGCTCGCTACGGCAGGTCGTGTGCCCAACGATGGGCGTTTTGCGGCGGCTGCGGCTCATGATGTGGTTGTCTCCAAGAACATTCAGGACAGGCTTTCTGGGTAGAGCGCCGTCACCGGGACAGGGTTTCTTGCACTTGTTCCAGCGAGGTCATCAGATGATCAACCTGATCCTGAAGATCCACGGCGAGATCAAATAGCTCAGCCACTCGGCTGCGTGATCCCTCGTTGAACGCGGCCATTGCCAGTTGATGCAGCTTCAACAGGTCGGTGCGCAGTTGCGGAGGTGCGCCGTCTGCGCTGTCATTCAAATCGCCGCGCAGCACGTCCACGGCATCGACTGCACGCAGCAGTGCCGTGGTATCGAAATTCTCGGGAGTCAGTTCGTCCCATTCGTCGTCGGTGATGCGGGCTGCCATCAGGAGA